>JABDPL010000132.1 GCA_013042825.1 Flavobacteriaceae bacterium
CCGATATGGCACCCTGATTTTTGAAGGAAATAATCAGGAAAAATGGTATGGGCGATCGAATCGCGGACTTAATTCCAAAGGGAAACGCCTGCCTGTGGGAACTTACTTCTATGTCTTGCACCTGAATGATCCCGAATATGCCGCGCTCACAGGTTGGGTATATCTCAATTACTAAATGTTAAAATATAAAGCATTTCGTCGATTATTTTTTGTATTTCATCGATAATTAGGCATTTTTACCTGCCTTAAATCCCGGTCTCATCCATTGGAATACGTAAAATGAACCTACTTGTCGGTTATCAATATAAGATAAAGGGCCTCTTTGCCCTTACCATACTCAGTTTTTTCCTGGGTCAAACTACTGCCATTGCGCAGAAGATTTCTGTAAATAATTCGATTAGTGTGCAGGATCTCATTCAGGACCACCTTGTTGAGGGCTGCGTTCAGGTTTCAAACATCGGTTCACCAATTAATGGCAGCATTAACGGTATCTCGAGTTTTGGATATTTCGAACGCGATCTATCGAACTTCCCTTTCGAGAACGGGATCATGCTTAGCACAGGAAGCGCGAGTTCCGCAGGAAATACAACGAATGATAATGTCCTGAACGAAGGCGAACTGAATTGGGGAACGGATCCTGATCTAGAGGCTGCTCTGGGTATCTCCAATACCTACAATGCGACAACGATAGAATTTGATTTCATCTCGGTCTCCAATCTTATTCAATTCAATTACATCCTCGCTTCGGAAGAGTACTTCGGAAATTTTCCATGTGAATACTCCGATGGCTTTGCCTTTCTCATACGGGAGTCGGGAAGTAATGATCCCTGGGTCAATATCGCTCTGATTCCGGGTACCGGTATACCGGTTAATACAAACACCATTCACGACGAAATAGTTGGGTTCTGTGAGGCTGAGAACGAATCTTATTTCGATGGATATTCTATTGGTGACACCAATTACAATGGTCGTACCGTGGTTATGACCGCTTCAGCTTCGATCATTCCGAATGTGCAGTACGAAATAAAACTGGTGATTGCCGACCAGACCGATGAAAATTATGACTCGGCAGTGTTTATTCAGGGAAACAGTTTTAATCCCACCGTTGATCTCGGGCCGGATATCACAACTTGCGCCGATAGCTACACCATCGATGCCGACATCGGAAATCCACTGGCCATTTATTCCTGGTATAGGGATGGCGCTCTGCTCAACGGTGAAAATGGATCACAACTCATTGCATCCGGAACGGCAAATTACCGGGTTGAGATCGTAATTCCTCTTGGTACTGAGGACTGTATTATTGAGGATGATATAAATATTACCCTGAATTCTGAACAAACCGCAGATAATTTACCGGATATAGAGATTTGTGATGATCTCAGCGGGGATCAAATCGAGACATTCGATCTTTCGATCAGAGATGATGATGCCCTGGCGGCTGTCCCTCCCGGTAATTATAACATTTCCTATCATTATACCCTAAATGCTGCCCAGAATAACATCGCTCCGATTACAGGGCCAATACAGAATTCATCAAATCCTCAAACGATCTATGTTAGGATCGAGGATCTTGATAGTGGTTGTTTGGCTTTCACAAGTTTCGATCTGGTAGTAAACCCATTACCTACAGTTAACAGTCCGGGAGCGCTTGAATTCTGCGATGATGATGTAGCAGATGGCTCAATTTCGATCGACCTGACAGATTATGACGATAACATAGGTTCTGGCGGTCCTGAAATACTTGTGAGCTATCATTTTACTCAGGCCGAAGCAGAATCAGGCAACAACCCTATTCCTTCACCATATGTTAACAGTACTTCCCCCGAAACTATTTATGCAAGGGTAGAGAACAGCTTGACAGGATGCATTAATACAACCTCGTTTACAATAGAGGTTCTTGATCGACCTGTGGTAGATCCTCAGACCATACCCGCCCTTAACGCTTGCTCGGCAGACGACGATGGTTTTGGAACTTTCGATCTCACCGAGGTGATTCCGGATATTTTATCGGGACTATCGGATGATGTTACCATAACGTTTCACGAGACACAGGATGATGCCGAGAATGGAACCAATGCTATCGCAGATGAAACCAATTATGAGAACACCATCGAAAATGTACAGACCCTCTATATACGGATCGAAAATGACGAAAACGGTTGTTTTACGGTTGTTCCGGTTGAATTGCATACAAACCTGCTGATAACAGGGATCGATAATTCCGACTATCACCTCTGTGATGACGAGTCGGGTGACGGAATTGAGCTCTTTGACCTGACTTTGGTAGCCGATCAAATCGCGAATGGCATAGAAGACTTTGTGGTTACATTTTATGAAACCCAGGACGATTTAACGAATCTGGTAAACCCCATTGATCAATCCCAGCCTTACGAAGTAAATGCCAGTCCGCATACCTTGTATGTACTCCTGGAATTACCAAACTGTTCACGGGAAGAAGTGGTTGATCTTGTTATAGATCCTCCGGTGCTGCTTTCGGTTCTGGCTCCTGCCGATTATTGCGATACCGATACCGATGGTTTTACCCCTATTGATCTGGCGAGCTTCGATGATTATGTTACTTCAGCTCAACCCGATCTTAGCGTGCAATATTTTCTTACTGAAAATGATGCTGTCACTAACCAGAACAGTCTGCCTCAATCCTATACAAATACCACAAATCCACTGATAGTTTATGCAAGGGCCGAACATGATATTTCCGGATGTTTCGATACGGTGGAGTTGGAGATAAACATTATTCCTGCGCCGGCTGTAACACAGCCTGATGCGCTTATAATCTGTGATGATGATCAGGACGGGTTTTTTGAAGTCAGTCTGGATGCATTAATTCCTTCCTTGGTAGCTGACACAACAGACCTGACCATAACATTCCATAACAATACCGCTGATGCCTCTGCTGGGACTAATCCTATAGCTGATACTGCAACTTACAATGCGATGACAGAAACGGTTCATGCCAGGGTTGAGAGTGTGGTAACCACATGTTATGCACTTGTTGAAATCGAAATAATTGTAAATACATTGCCCGAATTTATCCCTATTTCCAATTTCCAGAATTGTGAGACCGATGGTAACCAAACGGCAGAATTCATAATGGTTGAAAAAGATACGGAAATCCTAAACGGACAGGAAGGTAAAGTGGTGCTGTATTTTACTTCGGAAGTCGATGCGCATAACCGGGTTAATACCATAGACAAGAATAATCCTTATACAAATGTTTCGAGTCCGCAGACTATTTATGTACGTGTTGAAAATATTACCGACACCGATTGTTATGGCGTATCCTCATTTGAACTGGAAATAGGATCGATACCGATCTTTACCCCACCTACGAATTATATCGTTTGTGATGACATCAGTAATGATGGTATCGAAACCTTCGACCTCAATGAAAAGGTAACAGAAATAACCTCAAACACTCCTGAAAATCTTGTTTTGAGTTTTCATACCACTTTCGATGATGCCGAAAATAGCCTTAATCCTATCGACCTGATCTATTCCAATGCAGAGAATCCTCAACAGATCTATGTTCGTATAGAGAATGGCACCTATTGCCATGCTGTTGCAGAATTCGGACTAAACGTAGTTCAGGTACCGACTGTAAACCTGCCATCAGGCCTCGAGACCTGTGATGTGGACTACGATGGTCAAGTCACCTTCGATCTTACGATATCGGAATTTGAAATATTGGATGTAAGAGACGATGATATAGCCATAACTTATTTCGAATCCATGGAGGATCTGGAAAATGACAGTAACCTGATTTCAACTCCGGATTCCTATCAGAATATAAGTAACCCACAAACGGTCTATGTGAAGATTGAGAACTTGGTTTCGGGATGTTATGCTGCACTGGAGTTAGACCTTAATGTTATTCTTCCTCCGGTAATAAATGATTTTCCGGAAATCGAGATCTGTGAAAATGACGATTCGGAATTTGAACTGGAATTGGCTACTGCAATCCTGATCGATGATCCGTCAGGGATCGATATTTCATATTATACCAGCTTACAGGATGCGGAAAACGAAACCAATGCGCTCGGCCCGATTTACCCCTATGCCTCGAGCAACGATTCCCTTTATATACGGGCAGAAGACCAGGTTGCCGGATGTTTTAGAATTCAGGCTTTTGAACTTGAGGTCAATCCAAATCCAATCGCCTACCAGCCTGATGACCTGGAAGCCTGTGATGATGACTATGATTTTGAGGTTACTTTTGATTTGAACCAGCAAACCAATGCAGTTCTCGGCAATCAGGATGCGGCTTTATTTACAGTTACATACCACGAATTGGAAACCGAGGCTGAGAATGGCTCTAATGCCATCGGGGATCTGAATTATCTGGCATATGATGGTCAAACCATTTATGTCAGGATCGAAAATGACCAGACCACTTGTTTTAGTACGACAAGCTTCGGAATAACCGTGCTCAGAAAACCCCCTGTTGAAATAGATGACCAGGTTATATGCCTTGAGAATCTGCCACTGGTGGTGAACGCCGATACGGGATACAGCGGTGACAGCTATTCATGGTCTACCGGTGCAACAACTTCAGAAATAGAGATCGGAAACATCGGGGACTATTCAGTAACGGTGACCTCAGAAGACGGTTGTGAAACCATTTCATCATTCTCTGTTATTGAATCGGAACAGGCCACTATAGATATTACAGAAACTGTTGACTTTTCCGATCCTAATAATGTCACCATCACGATTAGTGGAATCGGGAATTACCTGTATATACTCGATGATGGTGAACCACAGGAATCCAATGTGTTTGAAAATGTATCCCTGGGTTACCATACCATTACCGTGATCGATCTGAATGGCTGTGGTTCTGTTACAACGGAGGTGCTGGTTATTGATGCCCCTAAATTCATGACTCCAAATAATGACGGATATTTTGACACCTGGCATATCGTTGGTGTTGAAACCCTGCCCGGAACCAGCATATCCATTTATGACCGCTACGGCAAGCAAATGGCTTACCTCACCTCCGCCTCATCCGGCTGGAATGGCCGATATAACGGTAATTTGATGCCCGCTACCGACTACTGGTATGTGGCAGATGTGGTTCAGGATGGCAGGACCTTCCAGATCAAAGGCCATTTTGCCTTACGACGCTGATTTATTGTGTAATTTTGCAAAATGCAATTCAAAATTGAATCTGATTTCAATCCGACCGGAGATCAGCCTGAAGCTATTAAAGCTTTGGCCGATGGAATCGTTTCCGGAGAGAAATACCAAACCCTGCTTGGTGTAACGGGCTCTGGTAAAACCTTCACCGTAGCCAATGTTATTGAACAAGTACAACGCCCTACCCTGGTTCTGGCTCATAACAAAACCCTGGCAGCACAGCTGTATTCAGAGTTCAAACAATTCTTTCCTGACAATGCGGTCGAATACTTTGTCTCCTACTACGACTATTATCAACCCGAAGCCTATATGCCTGTTTCGGGCACCTATATTGAAAAAGATCTTTCGATCAATGAAGAGATCGAAAAATTGCGATTGAGCACCACCTCTTCACTCCTGTCCGGAAGACGGGATGTTTTGGTAGTTGCTTCGGTCTCCTGCCTATACGGTATCGGAAACCCGGTGGAATTTCAAAAGAATGTGATCACCCTGGAACGCGATCAGGTGATCTCAAGGACCAGATTATTGCATCGTTTGGTTCAAAGTCTGTATTCAAGAACGGAAGCCGAATTCAGGCATGGTAATTTCAGAATAAAGGGAGACACGGTTGATATTTTTCCCGGTTATGCCGACAATGCCTACCGCATTCATTTTTTCGGTGATGAGATCGAGGATATTGAATCCTTTGACATCAATACGAATAAGGTCATCGAGCGATTTGATCTCTTGAATATATATCCAGCCAACATATTCGTGACCTCACCTGAGATTCTTCAGAACGCGATTCATCAGATCCAGGAGGACCTGGTCAAACAGCATGATTATTTTAAATCGGTAGAAAAGCATTTGGAAGCCAAACGATTAAAGGAACGAACGGAATTTGACCTGGAAATGATAAGGGAGCTTGGGTACTGTTCGGGAATTGAGAATTATTCGCGCTACCTGGATGGACGAGAGCCTGGCTCCAGGCCCTTCTGCCTGCTGGATTATTTCCCCGAGGACTATCTGATGGTGGTCGATGAAAGCCATGTTACCATATCACAGGTTCACGCCATGTACGGTGGTGACAGGAGCAGAAAAGAAAATCTGGTGGAATACGGTTTCCGATTGCCTGCAGCTATGGATAACAGGCCACTAAAATTTGAAGAATTCGAAGCACTTCAAAATCAGGTTATTTACGCAAGTGCCACGCCGGCCGATTACGAACTACAGAAAACCGGCGGGTTTTATGTGGAACAGGTTATCAGGCCTACGGGGCTTTTGGATCCCGAGATCGAAGTACGACCAAGCCTTAACCAGATCGATGATCTTATAGAAGAGATTCAACAACGTGTGGAACGCGATGAGCGCACACTGGTCACAACCCTGACCAAACGGATGGCTGAGGAACTTACCAAATACCTGACCCGCATACAGGTGCGTTGTCGCTATATACATAGCGATGTGGATACTCTGGAACGGGTGGAGATCATGCAGGATCTGAGAAAAGGTTTATTCGACGTACTGGTTGGGGTGAATCTCTTACGCGAAGGCCTCGATCTTCCTGAAGTATCGCTGGTGGCGATTCTGGATGCGGACAAGGAAGGATTTCTGCGCTCAGCCAGATCATTGACCCAAACCGTGGGCCGGGCAGCAAGACATTTAAATGGTAAAGCGATAATGTATGCCGATAAGATAACCCGAAGTATGCAGGTGACAATTGACGAGACCAATTACAGACGAAATAAACAGCTGACTTATAACAAGGAAAACAACATTGTTCCCCAGGCACTGAATAAAAGCCTGGATAATGCACTGGCCAGAAATTCGGTGAGCACTTATTATTATGAACAGGAAGCTCAAAAAGCCGCTGAAGAAGAAAGCCAATACTTGTCTAAACCAGAACTGGAGAAAAAAATAAGGGTAAAACGTAAACAGATGGAAGAAGCTGCAAAAGCTCTTGATTTCATGGAAGCCGCAAAACTTCGCGATGAGATCAAGGCCTACCAGGGTAAACTGGAAGCGCTAAAAGTCTGATCAGTTATATTTAACCTTAAAGATGTCTATAAGAAAATCTGGAGGAATGATCTTATCCGGAAAGCTTTCCATCAATTCAAGAACGCGGTTTATCGATTCATGACTCAGGCCCATTCGGAGGCCGAAATTATGTAGTCGAACAAGTTCCCGTTGGGAAGAATTGCCTTTCATGTTCATTAACAGTACCAAACGATGGAACTGTACAATGCGCTCACTGTGTGATTTTAGGTGGACATATGTGGCTGGATTTTCTAGTAGGTATTCAAAATCTTCCCTGTTTATGTCTAGCTGCCGCGCAACTCCGAGTAAGAAGTTGTATTCGATTTCCTTCAGATTTTTATCCAATCTGGCGAAAGCGATCATCTCGGAGAGCAAACTCAGTTTCTCTTCTCGATTTATCATTGTTCAAGGGATTAATTAATTTCAAAATAAAATTATCAATAATTAAACAATAATAATCCCCGTTTATACGTTACTGGTCGAAAAAATGGCTGGATTTCACCGAGTTTTTTGACTAATAAGCCGAAAACTTTCATTATAAATCTGATTAACAGAGATTTATCTGAAACTTCTCAAAAAAGCCTATTTATGGCTTGCCCTTTTTGAAAAGCGATAATCATTGGTTTTGTTTAACCACAAGGTGCTTGCCTCCATTTCCCAATGGCTCGAATAGCGATATACCCGTGTTTTTGTCTCAGGCATATTACCTGTTACATTTGAAACAAATAAAAAAAGCTCCCTGATAGGAGGGAGCTCTTAGACTAATTCAAATGGATCTACTTAAAATAGTTCGGCCTCGATCTTGACCGGAACAATAAAAGTGCGTTCCCCGGACTTAAAAGCTTCCGGTAATACATGATAATTTAACCGCCCCTTGATAAACCCTTCTACCTGCTTGTCGTCAGAATCAACAGAAAGCACAACGAGTTCATTGTTTTTGTTGATTGTAAGGGTAACCTCTGCATAGGTGTCATGATCGACCAGGAATGTCGGGTTCTGTAATAATTTTCCAACTTCTTTGGTAATAACGGTTGATTTTACTGTTTCGGCTGGATTAGCCTCGATCGGATTTGTGCTTGCAGTAAGCGCGCTGCTAAATGCAATTGCTGCAATTAACAGATAAGATTTGATTGTCTTCATAATTGTTCGATTTAAATTGATTGACATTACAAAAGACGATATAAATCTACCGGTTGTTACACAAAGACTTGTGAATTAACTATTGTTTAACGCTAATTAATAGTCTATTAACAGCTTGGTCTTCAAGGTAAAAAAAAAGCAATCCTTTTCAGACTGCTTTTAATGCTTTATGTTTTAGGTTATTTATATCAGGACACAACTGCCTGAACCTTGTCGGCTGCTTCCTGGAACTCAATGGCACTTTGAACATCTAATCCGGAGCTATCGATAAGATCCTTGGCAATATCGGCATTGGTTCCCTGCAAACGAACAATGATCGGAACATTGATGGCATCGCCCATATTTTTGTAAGCATCAACAATTCCCTGTGCAACGCGATCGCATCGCACGATGCCGCCGAATATATTTACCAGGATGGCTTTTACACTCGGATCTTTCAGGATTATCTTAAAGGCTTGCTCTACACGCGCCGCATCTGCTGTTCCGCCAACGTCAAGAAAATTGGCTGGCTCTCCTCCTGCTTGTTTGATCAGGTCCATAGTAGCCATTGCAAGTCCGGCACCATTTACCATACACCCGACATTTCCATCGAGATCAACATAGTTCAGGCCTACTTCCTTAGCCTCCACTTCTATCGGGTTTTCCTCGCGAATATCACGCATCTCCTGATAATCCTTATGACGATACAAGGCATTGTCATCTATGGTCACCTTGGAATCAACCGCCATTATCTTATCATCTGAAGTTTTTAGAACAGGATTGATCTCGAATAAAGTAGCGTCTGAATTGATGTAAGCTTTATACAACGAAGACACGAAACGCACCATTTCTTTGAACGCCTGGCCCGAAAGACCGAGATTGAAGGCTACACGGCGCGCCTGGAATGGCTGCAATCCGAGAACCGGGTCAATGGATTCGGTAAAGATCAGGTGAGGGGTTTGCTCTGCCACCGTTTCAATATCCATACCACCCTCGGTTGAATACATAATCATATTCCTGGCATTCGCGCGATCAAGGAGCACTGACATATAATACTCATCCGGTTCATTGGCCCCAGGATAATATACATCTTCCGCTATCAAAACCTGGTGCACTTTCTTGCCCTCTGCTGATGTCTGTGGCGTAATAAGGTTCATACCGATGATCTGATCGGAAATCGATCTTACCTCATCCAGGTTTTTAGCCAACTTCACACCGCCACCTTTACCCCGGCCACCGGCATGTACTTGTGCTTTGATCACATACCAGCTGGTTCCGGTTTCTTCGGTTAATCGTTTCGCAGCCTCAACCGCTTCATCCGGATTTTGTGCTACAATACCACGCTGAACACGTACGCCAAAGCTGGCCAAAATCTCTTTTCCCTGATACTCGTGTAAATTCATCTGATGTCTTTGATTTTTGCACTGCAAATGTAACTAACCTTTACGGTTAAAGCAATAATTTTTGAGATCGGCTGGGATTAACATTTTGCAAAAAGTTCATAGCTTTGCCAACTATTGACATATGATAAAATATAGCGGGTTATGAAGCATTCAGATTTACTTAGTATCGCAAGGGACTATGGATGCCCGGTTTACGTTTATGACGCCCACAAGATCGAATCTCAGTATAAGCGTCTGACCACAGCATTTTCCGAGGTTACATCACTTAAACTGTTATATGCAGTTAAAGCCCTGTCAAATCTGTCGGTTCTCAAGTTTCTGAAACGCCTTGGTGCAGGGCTGGATACGGTTTCAATACAAGAGGTAAATCTGGGACTGCATGCCGGTTTCGACCCCAGGTCTATAATTTTCACACCTAATGGGGTTTCCTTTGGTGAGATTGAAACCGTGGCTGGAAAAGGAGTTCAGATCAATATCGATAATCTATCCATTCTCGAGCAATTCGGAAATAAACACCCTGAGGTCCCTGTGTGCATAAGGGTTAATCCGCATGTCATGGCCGGTGGAAACACAAATATTTCCGTGGGTCATATCGATAGCAAGTTCGGTATTTCCATTCATCAGATCCCGCATATCCTGAGAATTGTAAAGAATACAGGCATGCGGATAAACGGCGTACATATGCATACGGGAAGTGACATCCTCGATGTTGGCGTCTTTCTTTATGCCAGCAATATTCTGTTTGAAACAGCTATGCATTTCAAGGATCTCGAATTCATCGATTTCGGCTCCGGGTTTAAGGTACCTTACAAGGAAGGTGATATAGAAACAGATATTGAAGAATTTGGAGAGCGTTTAACAACAAGATTTAAAACTTTTTGTGATGAATACGGTCGTGAGATCACACTGGCCTTCGAACCGGGAAAATTTCTGGTCAGTGAAGCCGGTTATTTTCTTACTAAGGTCAATGCTATTAAACAAACCACATCAACCGTATTTGCCCAGGTCGATTCAGGATTTAATCACTTCATCAGGCCGATGTTTTATGGTTCTCAACATCAAATAATCAACCTTTCTAATCCCGATGGAAGGGAACGTTTTTATACCGTGGTCGGCTATATCTGTGAAACAGACACCTTTGCCAATAACAGGAAAATAAAGGAGATAAAAGACAATGATATACTGGCTTTTAAAAACGCCGGTGCTTATTGCTTTACGATGGCCAGCAACTACAACTCCCGTTTAAGACCTGCCGAAGTACTTTGGTATAATGGCGAGTCGCATCTCATTCGCGAAAGGGAATCTTTTGAAGACCTTGTCAGGAATCAGATCGAGGTTGATTTTGATTGAGGTCCGTTGTTGAAATCATCTTAATCCCGAATTCATATCTTTATGGGAAACTCTAGAGATACATGAGGTCCTGTTTGTTATTGGTCTTGATGCTGATCTTTTCCTGTGCAGAGGAATCGGAATTCGATCCTTTGCAAGCGGCTTTGGCATCGGATAACAGATCGATACAGCGGGTTATGGATAGCCTCGAACAATACGAGGTTCAAATTAAACTCACAACCATATCCCGTTCACCTGACAGTGTGGTCTTCGATGAATTTCAATTTCAGTTGAATGACTCCATGTATTTCTATCCGGCGAGTAGCGTAAAATTTCCAGTAGCGATTTTAGCCTTAGAAAAACTTCAGAAGGATTCCCGGCTTGATCTTGATACCCCATTTTTCGTTGAAGGCGATTCCAGCTTTACAACCATGAGGTCTGATATTCGGGATATTTTTGCAGTCAGCAGTAATGATACGTTCAACCGGCTTTTCGAATACCTCGGAAAGGACAGCATAAATAATCGTTTAGAATCTAAAGACCTAGGCAAAATCCGCATATCGCATAGGCTATCGACTTCTGATGCATTTGATCTAACCACAAGACCACTGATCATTCAGATAAGCGATTCTACCCTGTTCAACACAGAGCCCAGTATCAATCAACCGATCAGATCTTTGGAATTGGAGGGTATTACCAAGGGTAGAGGCTACTACAGTGATGATGAACTCGTTTTGGAACCCATGGATTTTTCAGAACGTAATTATCTGCCGGTAAGCAGTCTGCATGCGATTATGCAACGCGTTTTTTTTCCAAATAAATTCAGCGCACATAAACGTTTTGATCTGGACTCTTCCCATATGACGTTTCTCAAACAATCTATGGCCTTGTATCCGAGGGATCTCGACTATGATCCAGTGAACTATTATGATTCTTATGGTAAGTTCTTCATCTATGGTGATTCCAAGGAGCCTATTCCCGATTACATAAAAATCTATAACAAGGTTGGCTATGCCTATGGCTATCTGACCGATTGCGCTTATATAGTCGATTCGAAACAGCAGATAGAATATATATTGACCGCAACCATTCATGTGAATCGCAACCGCATATTCAATGATGATGCCTATGAATATGATGAAATCGGTATTCCCTTCCTAGCTCAATTGGGACGGGAGATCCACGAATATTTAATCTTGAATTCAAACAATTAATGGCCAAAAAACCCGGGGGAAATAATAAGGGCCTGAAACGTGTTTTAGGATTGCGAGACCTGGTCCTCTTTAATATAGCCAGTGTCATTGGTTTATCTTCCCTTACTCAGGCTGCTCAATTTGGCTGGTCGAGTTTTCCTCTTTGGATACTGGCAGCAGCTTTCTTTTTGATTCCGTTGGGACTGGCTGTAGCCGATTTGAATTTGAGAATTCCAGGACAAGGTGGTTTTTATATATGGACAAAAAAGGCATTTGGAGAACGGCACGGGTTTATTGCCGCATGGACCTATTGGTTAAGTAATATTGTCTGGTTTCCAACTGTGCTTTTCACCATAGTGCTATCCTCTCTTTATATTTTCGGAGATCAATTCCTCCACCTGCGCGACAGCTTTTGGTTCAGTGGTGTATTGGCAATGATCATTTTATGGAGTGTAATTCTCATGAACATCGTCGGATTAAGCATCGGCAAGTGGATTCAGAATATCGGCGCCATCAGCCTCTGGGTCTTATTCGTATTGTTATTTTCAGTTTCCCTGGTATATGTCGTTCAAAATGGCCCGGCTCAGAGCTGGGAGCCCAGGGCTTTTATTCCGGATCTTCAGGATTATACGATATTACCCTTCTTCGCAGCTATCGCCTATTCTTTTGGTGGTCTCGAACTGTCATCGGTTATGAGTGATGAGATCAAAAAACCGGGAAGGACAATTATTCGATCGATATGGATCTCCGGAATTATCATCGCTTTGTTCTATTTACTCGGCACATTCTCGCTATTGGTTGCCATACCTTCAGGTGAACTGGAGATCGTTGATGGTATCGCCCAAACCTTCCACCAAATTGATAAAGCGATCGGCTGGCCACTGTTGGGAAGCATAGGGGCATTTCTGGTGACCCTGGGGACAATAGGGTTATTCGGAGCCTGGTTGAGCGGCAGTGCGAGATTGCCCTTTGTGATCGGGCTTGATCATTATCTCCCACCTATTCTGGGAAAGTTGCATCCGAAGTTCAAGTCTCCCTATATATCATTGATCGTTCAGGGTGTTTTAGTTTCTTTGCTGTTTATTATTTCTATTGCGGGATCAGCTCTTGAAGAGGCCTACTCTACGCTATATGACATGTCTATCGTTCTTTATTTCATCCCTTTCCTATACCTGTTCGGGGCGTTTATGTATCACAACATCAAGAACACCGGTGATCATGAAAAGGGTATTCCTGTTTTCAATAAACACAAAAGATTGGCGCTAATTTGTGCATGTTTGGGATTTAGTGTAATTTTTCTTTCTATAATCCTGGCTTTTATGCCTTCCGCAGCAATTGAAAACAAATCCATTTTCTATTTGAAAATAGCAGGTGGAACGATCTTGCTGATTGGAGTCGGATTAGTTTTTTACCATAAAAAATCAACTAACAAATGAAGTCATCATTCCATATCAATGCCGATATACGGCAGGCAGAAACACTTCCTGCTGAGTTCTACAGAAGTCAGGAAGTTTTTGACACCATTAGGGAAAAGATCTTTCTTAGAACCTGGCAATATATAGGGGACGAAAACCTCATCCCGTTGTCGGAATCGGTGTACCCCTTTATTCTGATGGATAATTACCTTACAGAACCCCTGGTTCTAACCCGTGATAATGAGGATAATATCAGGTGCTTTAGCAATGTTTGCACCCACCGTGGAAACATCGTTGTGAACAATCCCGGACGTGTGAAACAACTCGTATGTATGTATCATGGCAGGCGTTTTGGTTTGAATGGTGCTTTTAAATCGATGCCTGAATTTGAAGAAGCCGAGAATTTCCCAAGGCCTTGTGATGATCTCAGGGAATTTGTGATCAGAGCACTTGGACCTTTCATGTTTGTGGGACTAAACCCCGCATTCGATTTTGATGAGGTGCTGGGATTGATGACCGAACGGGTCGGTTTCCTGCCCCTGCATGAGTTTAAACATGACCCAACTACCAGTCGGGATTATTTGGTGAATTGCCACTGGGCGCTGTATTGCGACAACTATCTTGAAGGTTTTCATATTCCGTTTGTTCATCATGATTTAAATGCCATGCTTGATTATGGGAATTACACCACCGAGATCTATGATCACTTCAATCTGCAGATCGGTTATGCCAGCCCGGGGTCTGAGATCTTCGATCTGCCCGATTATCATGTGGATTATGGGAAGGAGATCGGTGCCTATTATTACTGGATCTTTCCAAATATGATGTTCAATTTCTATCCCTGGGGCCTATCGATCAACGTGATTAAACCAATTGGTCTGAACAAAACACGTGTATCATTCATCACCTATATTTTTGACGAGATGAAATTCCATCGCGGTGCAGCAGCCATGATCGACAAAGTTGAGCGGGAAGATGAATTTGTAGTAGAAGGTGTTCATAAGGGCGTTCAGTCGAGGTTTTACAGCACGGGGCGTTTTTCACCGACCCGTGAGAAGGGCGTGCATCATTTTCATAGATTATTGGCAGAATATCTCGCAAAGGATATTTGAGCAGGCCCCCTAATGAACATTAACACACTAACGGAATTAACACTTATAAAATGAAAGTAATTTATTTTTTCATAGCCTGTACGTTATTGTTACAAACCGAAAGCTATGCCCAAAAACGAAAATCAAAATTCGATAAGCCTGCATTAGTTGTTCATGATTCTATGTTCAATGGTTTGAAATGGCGCAATATCGGTCCATTCAGAGGTGGACGAAGCGTGGCTTCTACCGGAGTTGTGGGCCAGCCTCATACGTATTATATGGGATCTACAGGTGGCGGTGTCTGGAAAACAACGGATGACGGTATCACATGGAAGAATATTTCAGATGGATTCTTCAAAACCGGTACCGTTGGAGCGATTGCCGTAGCTGAAAGCGATCCGAATGTGGTTTATGTAGGTATGGGTGAACACGCAGCCCGGGGGGTAATGACTTCCATGGGCGACGGTATGTACAAGTCTACCGATGCCGGTAAAACCTGGACACATATCGGACTGCATGAATCCCGTCATATAAGCGATGTGGTAATTCATCCCAATAAGCCCGAAATCGTATATGTATCGGTGCAGGGGGCCCAGTATGCTCCTTCCACAGAGCGTGGGATTTTTAGAAGTTCAGATGGTGGTGAGAACTGGGAACGCATTCTTTATGTTAACGACATTACCGGTGCCTCTTCCCTTTCGATGGATATGAATAATCCGAGAATCTTATATGCGGCTATGTGGCAGCACCAGCGTTTCCCATGGACCATGAAATCGGGCGGAGAACATTCAGGTCTATATAAATCCGTTGATGGTGGTGACACATGGAAACCCATGCAAAAAGGTATTCCAAAAGCGTTTGGAAAATCAGGGATATCTGTTTCTCGCGCAAATTCTGAACGGGTTTTTGCAGTTTTAGAGGCAGAGGAGAAAAAAGGAGGGGTATACCGTTCAGATGATGCCGGCAAAACTTGGAAGCAGGTCAATTCGAACCGGGTTAATATCGCTCGGTCGTGGTATTATATGGAAATATTTGCTGATCCCCAGGATGAGAATATCGTTTACGTATTGAATGCACCCGTTATGAAATCGATCGATGGCGGGAAATCCTTTATGAATATTCCTGTTCCGCATGGTGATAACCATCATCTCTGGATCAATCCGAAGAATAACAAGATCATGATCAACTCCAATGATGGTGGAGCCAATATCTCTCATAATGGCGGGAGAAGCTGGAGCACCCAGCAAAACCAGCCAACGGCCCAGTTTTATAGGGTGATTACCGATAATCTCGTTCCCTATAATGTTTATGGAGGTCAGCAGGACAATTCTGCTATTGCCATAGCCAGCCGTACAAATGATTTCGGTATAGATTGGAAAGATTGGTATTCAGTAGCAGGCTGTGAAAGCGCGTTCCTTGCATTCGATCCCGATAATCCTGAGTTTGTATTTGGTGGATGCTACCAGGGCATTATAGAGAAATGGGTTGCGGCATCAGGAGAAGGTAAACCGATAAAGGCCTATCCTGAGCTCGGTTTGAGCATCGAACCCAAGGACTTTAAATATCGCTATAATTGGAACGCTCCTATAATAAGTTCACCACATGATAGAAATACCATTTATCACGCAGGGAATGTGGTTTTTAAGACTCAGGATGGCGGACAGAGTTGGGAAAAAGTGAGTCCCGACCTTACCAGAAATGAGAAAGACAAACAGGGCCCGGGAGGAGGGCCTTATAC
>JABDPL010000093.1 GCA_013042825.1 Flavobacteriaceae bacterium
GGCTTGATCAGATATCACTTCTGGAAGGCGAGTCTGTTACAGATGCCTATGCCGATATCGGATCTCTTTTCGGTTACGCGCATCAACAGGCGTTTTTAGGTTTCGAATCGTTCATACTTGAGCCTGAAGATATAACCGATGACGCCAATACAGTATATTTTTCAAATATTGCTCCCGGCGCTTTTAACCATGAGTATTCCTATGTTGCAAATGGATACAATGGAAAGCTGACCTTCAACGGCGCGATTCAGTATGAAGATAATTTATTCCTGGGGATTAACTTGAATTCCCATTTTATCGATTATACCCGTTTTACTTATCTGTATGAAGGAAACAGCAATCCTGGCAGCTTTGTTACCGATGTCGGTTTTGAGAACACACTTCGTGCTAACGGTAATGGATTTTCATTCCAACTTGGCGCAATCGCCAAACTCACCGAAACCTTTCGTATTGGTTTAACTTATGACTCTCCTACCTGGTTAACGATGGAAGAGGAAACGACCCAATTCCTCGCTACCAACATCGATCAGGGTGGTGGGGCTACGGCACAGATAAATCTCGATCCAAGAATAATAAATATTTTTCCGCGCTATGATCTGCGCACGCCTGCTAAGTTTACCGGAAGTGCAGCCCTAGTGCTCGGTAAAATAGGGTTGATCAGCTTTGATTATTCCCGACAGAACTTTAGCAACATACGTTTACAACCAGAGTCAGACCCGGCTTTCGTTGTTCAAAATGACATTATCAGTAACGCGCTGAAAGCGGCCAATTCCTATAGAATTGGTGGAGAAATCAGGCATGACCGTTTCAGTTTTCGCGGAGGTTATAAACTGATTGAAAGTCCTTATGAAAACGATACTTTTTACGGAGATCTTACCGGTTATTCCCTGGGTATCGGTTACAGTTTTGGAAAGGCTAAAATCGACTTTGCTTTTCAAGACTCAGAACGTGAGATAGGTTATCGCTTATATGATATCGGGCTTACCGATGCTGCAAATGTTAATGCAGAAAATACCGAATTCACTTTAACCTTAAGCTGGACGCTTTAATCTGTATATAAGAAAGAATAAAAAGGCCCGATTGATTCGGGCCTTTTCTATTTATAAATATTTCAAACTATTCTGAATTTGATCAGCGTTTCAAACTGAAATGGGCTCTAAACTCTTTCTTAACATTAATACCGGGTTCGGTATAGGTCACCACAAACCAGTAATCGGCCGATGGCATCAATGCCCCGTTGTAGGTGCCGTTCCATCCGGATCCCAGCGGGCTGAGCTGCTTTAACAGCTTACCATATCTGTCAAATATATAAATTTTTGCATCAGGTTGCGTCCCTATGCCGATTATGTTCCAGGTGTCATGATACCCGTCTCCATTTGGGGTGAAGAACTTCGGGTAGTCTATTACCAATACCTCGGCCAGTCCTATGCCACATCCATTCAGATCCCGGGCCTTGACCACATGTATCCCGCCCGATACCCCAGTGAAGATACCGCTCTCCTGCCAGGGACCATCATCCAGGCTGTACTCATACACCCCTGTGCCCGTGGCCGTGGCCTCGATCACATGATCATCTGCAAAGGCCAGCGAAGTCACCTGCGCCGTTACCGCTGGCGGACTGCTCTCTATAACCGTCGTGCTGTCACTCGACTGACAACCCGTTATAAGATCGGTAACCAATACACTGTAGCTGCCCCCTTGCGTGGGCGCATAGCTCGACCCGGTCGCTCCGGGAATATCCGACCCGCCCAGCTGCCAGATAAAACTGTACTCGGCCCCAGATAAGCCCGTGTCTAACACCGGGGGTGAGATCACCTCCGTGCCATTGGTATCCACACATAGTATATAACGCTCGTCCAGATCAAACAACGGAAGCGGATCCACCACAAGGGTCAGGCTCGTAACCGCATAACAGATCGCGTCTGCAGTGGTATCATTATCCACCCGTGCATAGATCAGCTGCGGGTTACTGGTGTTCTCATAACTGTTCGGTAAGGCGTTTACACCCAACTCGGCCTCTTCCAGGGTCGCATAATAGCTCACCGTGTAACTTGCCGGGTCCTGGCCATCTAATACCTGGTCGTCCTGGCTGCTCAGATCAAACAACACACTGTCGTTTGACGGATCGCCATCGGTCTCCATATTGTCATCACACTGATTATATACGATCGCTATACCATCGCTGTTAGCCTGCGCCCCTTCCTGTACCTCGATCATAAAGCTAACGCCCGTATTGTAACAGCCCGTTACAATGTTGGTTACCCGCACATAGATCGTCTGCGGATTGGTGATGTTCACATACAGACTTGCAAGCGCTGCCACACCAGCCTCGGCGTCTGCCGGACTCAGATGATAGCTCACCTGGTATACCGACGGGTCCTGGCCGTTTAATATTGTATCATCGTTCCCCTGTAGATCAAATTCATAGAAGCCATCGGTGCCGATCTCACAGGCGATATCATCGGCTACAGCCGTTAACTCCGGTAAGGCGCCCACTTCTATTTCAAAGCTCACAATACTGTAACAGCCTGTTATGGTATTGGTCACCCGAACCCAGATGGTCTGTACCATAGCCGTGTTGCTGTACTGCGCAGGATCCAATATGGCGTTCTCCCCGGCCTCGGCATCCTCCAGGCTCTCATGATAGGTCGCACTCACATTTGCCTCGCCATTTATGATATATGTCTCGTTCTGGGTCAGATCAAAGATCTCTATCCCATCACCCGGATCGGTCACATCACACAAAAACAGATCCGCCGGGTCAGGACCGGGGGTCGGAACCGGGTTGACCCGTAAATCCAGGGTCACCACACTGTAACAGCCCGTCGCATCTACCTCTCCCCGGACAAAGATCGTCTGCGGGTTTGACAGGTTCGTATACGGACTCGTAATGGCGTTTAACGCTGTATCAGCATCCCCCTGGGTCGCATAGAAACTGATATTGATCCCCGTCTGACCGTTTAAGATCTCCTCTGCGCTGGCCTCCAAAGTAAAGGCCTCTGTCTCATCGCCCGGGTTGTTCGCATCACAGAGCTCCAACGCACTGGGCTGAACCAGTACCGGAAGCGGGTTTACTATAAGCTCCAGCGGACGTGCCTTATAACAGCCCGTGGCATTATCCTCTACCCGCACCCAGAGCGTCTGCGGGTTCGACAGGTTCGTATAGGCCGTCGCTACACCTATGGCGTTGGTCCCCGACTGGGCGTTGGCCTCAGTCTCATAATAGCTTATCGTATATAAAAGCGGATCCAATCCGTTCAAGGTCTGGGTTTCTATAAGGGTCAGATCGAACTGTGCCAACTCATCGGTGTTGTCATCACACACAGCCAAAGGCTCCGGATCAGCGATCTGTGGCTCCGGGTTTACAACCAGTACCACCTCAACTATGGTCGCACAATCGGTCGCTATAGTAGCGCTCTCTACCCGTGCATAAAGCGTCTGGGTGTTAACCACTATATTGCTGTAGGGACTGCTCAGGGCGTTGACATCATTCTCCGCATTGGTAAGGGTCTCATGATAGCTTACCGTTAAACCCGGTACTCCACCGGTGATCACAACATCCAGGTCCGTTAGCACAAACTCACCAAAACCATCAGCATCCGGATCGCAGAACTCAAAAGGCGGCGGGGTATTTGCCAATGGCGCCTGCTCCACCATAAGCTCTAAAGCAACCGTAGAATAACATCCGGTGTTGATGTCCTCCCCACGGGCATAGATGATCTGCGGATTTGTAAGATTCGTGTAGGGAATGGGCAACGGATTGATCCCCAGATCTGCATCCCCCTGCGTCTCATGATAACTCACCGAATAATCCGGATTGGAACCGCTGATCTCTGAATTCTTAATGCTTAGATCGATTTCGGTTAATCCGTCAATTACATTATCATCGCATACCTCAAGAGCTGTGGGGACCGTAAGAGCAGGATTAGGATTGATCCCTATGTCAAAATTGATAAATGCCATGACACATCCGGTTGAATTATTCTCAACCCGCACATATATGGTTTGCGGATTTGTAGTATTGGTATATGGGCTAACCAGAGCATTTATACCGCTGTCTGCATCGGCCTGGGTTTCATGATAACTAATGGTATAGTCTGCCGGTAATTGGACCCCAAGAACTTCGGAATCAAAAACAGAAAGATCAATGCTTCCAATATCTGTCGAATCACTGCAAAATTCACGGTCGTTGACCGTATTATTGTCTGGCAGGGGATTCACAATAAGATCCATAGTAGCTATTCCGTAGCAGTTATTTGCATCTTCCACGCGTATATAAACGGTTTGAAGGGATGGAATAGTATTCGTGTACAGATTGGGCAGCGGATTTTCCTCCAATTGAGCATCGCCGGCTGTTTCATAATAAGCCACGGTTAATCCGGGTGGCAGAGAAGCCAGAATTAAAGCATCAGCATCGCTTAAGTCGAATTCAGAGAAGCCATCATAATCATCATCACAGGTTTCAAGGCTAACATCCCCTACATCGGTAGCAGTGACATCAAGAGTCAGTTCGGCAATGCTGTAACATCCCGAGTTATCGTCTTCAACCCGCACATAAACGATCTGCGGATTCACCGTATTGGTAAATGGTGAAGGCGCAACAGGGTTCAAAGCAGCATCGGCATCCGCAAAGCTCAGGTAATAGCTAAAACTGAGGCCTGTAGGATCTCCACTGACCAGTATACCGGGAACCGCCTGATTTAAATTATATTCTGTCAAGCCGTCAGGAACGCCATCTTCATCACACTGTTCCAGAGTTATATCAACAACTTCAGGAGTAGAATTAACGATCAGGTCAAATGTCGTGGTAGCCGTGCAGGTCGGACTCAAATTATCCACTAATTTCACATAAATGGTTTGCGGACTCGAGAGGTTAGCATACGGACTGCCCAAAGGATTCCCACCTATATCGGCATCGGCCTGGGATTCATGATAAGTAATGGTAACATCAGCAGGCGCGTAACCGGCACTTGTGGCGATGGAAACATCCTGATCGGTCAAAGTAAACAATTCGAAACCGTCATTATCCGGATCACATAAGACCATATCTGCGATCGGATCGGCAAAGGTCACGACGTCAACATTGATCTCAAACGTTGTGGTGTCATAGCAATCGGGATTACTGACACTTTCTATCCTCGCAAATATGGTTTGCGGATTCGTCAGGTTGTTGTAGGGACTTATCAATGGATTAGCGCCGGTATCAGCTTCGGCCTGAGATTCGTGATAGGTAATTATAAAATCAGCAGGGTTCTGTGTACCTAAAATATCATCATCATTCAGGGTAAGATCGAAAATTCCGTCACATTTGGTTTGGTCTAAGGCGGGATTCGCTATCGGATTGGTCACAAATTCTATGATTATCGAATCAAACGATTGACAACTACCCGAAAATACCACATCAACACTATACTCCCCAGGATCGGTGACATCAAGGGTTGAGCCTGTTTCACCAACCAACTCAATACCATCTTTATACCAGGTGTGGGTTGCCGTTGGCGAACCGGTATCCAGGGTAACGGTATCCCCTTCACATTTAGCATTTCCGGAGGTAATCAACAAATCTTCACCCAGATCAAGGCCAAGGTCAAAACTTCCGGCTTCAAGAAAAACAGCCGAGTGAACGATGGTATCAACTGCATCGGCTACCGCCAGTTTAATATGATAGGTTTCGCCCGGGTTTACAGTGGCCATTGCTGTGAACGAGCGTGTAAATCCGTCATAGCCCGTTGGTGGTGAACCGAGTGGAACATATTGTGAAAAGAACTGTGGATTTGCCCCACCGCAGGAAGCGCCATTATCAGGGTGAACTGTTGTAACCAGAATCGGAATATTAGTATCCGGAAGAACGGCCAGGTTTTCGGTTACCCCGTCAGCATCGGTCAGAAAAAATGCGAATACATCAGAAAAGTTACATTCATATTCAACCGCTCCATCTCCTGGAGGACTATATTCTTCCGAAGCCATAAGGAAACGAAAACTTATTTCCGTAGCAATCGGAACAAAATCGAATTCGATGATCGAGGCATTATTAGTAGCTGCACCGGCCAATACACTCAGATCGGCATCTCCGGGCCAGGCATTCCCTAAACTTTGGTTGAATGCAGTGTTCGGTCCATTGGCCAGGGTAACACCGCCAGCGGACATTACCAAACCCTGATCAAATGGGAAGGCTCCAAGAGGTTCTTCAAAAAATGCTATTCCATTTACAGATCCGAAATCAGTACCCGTAGACCATGTGATGTTTGAAACATTGGCGCAAGGACTATCGATAAGAATATCGGTAACCAACTCTTCAACCGTATAGGTGGTCTCATCAACAACTACATTTTGAGAAAAGCCGATAGAGATACAGCCTAAGAGGGATAAGAGTAGTAATTCTTTTCTCACAACAATTAATTAACAGTAGACTCAAATATATGATTTAACAGCTATTTCTTTTTGTATTTTTGCAAAAATTAGATGTTATGTCAAAATACACGATTACCATTAAAAGCACCAGTAATCCTAAAATAATCAAATTTGAATGCAGTGATTTCATCACGGATCATTCCAGTTTTGAATTCAATAATATAGATGAAGCAAAAAACTCTCCCCTGGCTCAGCAACTGTTCCATTTGCCATTCGTTAAAACCGTTTATATGTCAGGGAACTTTATAGCCTTAGAACGATATGATATTGTTGAATGGGAGGATGTTCAGGAAGATGTTTCCAGTCATATTGAAGGCTTTCTCAATCGGGGTGGGGTCGCGATCGAAGAGGGTCAGAAAAAAAAGTTGCCCGTTACTATATATGCTGAAAGTACACCTAACCCGGCTGTTCTGAAATTCGTCTCAAACAAACCACTTGTCGAGCAACTTGTTGAATTCTCTTCGATTGAGGAGGCGAAATCATCACCACTGGCGACAAAGCTTTTCCATTTTCCTTTTGTAAAGAGTGTATTCATTGACGAGAACTATGTTTCGGTAACCAAATATGATATTGCTGAATGGAATGATATCACCATGGAACTTCGTGAATTTATCAGGAACTTTCTTGAAGAGGGCAATGCGGTTCTTTCCAGCGACGGTTTGACCGTTAATCAATCTGAAAAGCGCAAACAGCAGCAGGAATTCGACAATCTTGATGACACATCAAAACAGATCATTAAAATCCTGGATGAATTTGTAAAGCCGGCTGTGGCCAGTGATGGCGGTAACATTCAATTTGAATCATATGATGCCGATACCAAGAGGGTTCGCGTTATACTGCAGGGAGCGTGCAGTGGGTGCCCATCGTCTACAATAACCCTTAAAAATGGAATTGAGACCATGTTGCGGGAAATGATGCGTGACAAGGTGGAAACTGTTGAAGCCATCAATGGATAATGTCTGTCATAATACCTATCTTTGTTTCTATAGATTAAATTAACCTAATATCTTTTAACTATGGCAATTTTAAAAGTAATTGAAGTGCTTTCAAACTCCGACGAGAGTTGGGAAGACGCAACACGAAAAGCGGTAAAAAATGCGTCTAAAACTGTGAAGAACATCAGGTCAGCCTATGTTCAGGAACAGAGCGCGGTTGTAAAAGACGGGGAAGTAGAAGAATTCAGGGTAAATGTGAAGATTACCTTTGAAGTGAGATAGTTTATACTGAATAATATTTCCACAGGCGTTTTATCATATATATGATCAAGCGCTTTTTTTATATCCAATTTCGTAATTTTGGGAATCATGCTACAAAAGCCACTCAAATATGTCGCCTTTTTGCTTATTCTGATTGGCTGCAGAAGTCAAAACAACGAAGAAATGGCCCATAAATACACGAATGACCTCATCAATGAGACCAGCCCCTACCTGCTTCAGCATGCCCATAACCCGGTTAATTGGAAACCCTGGAACGATGAGACTTTGGAAGAAGCCAAATCGAAGAATAAATTACTTCTTATTAGTATCGGATATGCATCCTGTCACTGGTGCCATGTCATGGAGCATGAGAGTTTTGAAGATACCCTGGTTGCCCAGGTCATGAATGACAATTTTATAAACGTTAAGGTAGATCGCGAAGAGCGTCCTGATGTGGACCAAGTCTATATGAATGCTGTTCAACTCATGACCGGAAGCGGTGGCTGGCCTTTAAATGTCATTGCCCTTCCCGATGGAAGGCCGGTGTGGGGTGGCACTTATTTCAAAAAAGAACAATGGACCCGGGCACTTGAGCAAATTACCAAGGCGTATGTCGATAATCCCAGTCGACTAATAGACTATGCCGATAAACTTGAAGAAGGGATCAAGGGACTTGATGTGGTCAATTTGAATACGGATGCACCTGATTTTGATATAAATATTCTTGAAGACATTGTTGAAACCTGGTCACAGCGTTTCGACCCCGTATATGGTGGAACCAAACGGCCTCCTAAGTTTATGATGCCGAATAACCTGCATTTTCTGATGAGGATGGCTCATCAAACCAATGACCTGGATCTCATGGAGCACGTAGAACTGACGCTTACTAAGATGGCATATGGCGGCGTTTATGATCAAATTGGCGGTGGATTTTCCAGATATTCGGTCGATAAAAAGTGGCATGTGCCTCATTTCGAAAAAATGCTTTATGACAATGCCCAACTAGTCAGTCTTTACAGCGATGCGTCACTTATTTTCGACAACTATCTCTATGAGCAGGTGGTAAGAGAAACCCTAGAATTTGTGAAACGCGAACTCACCAATACTGAGGGTGCATTCTATTCATCTCTTGATGCTGACAGCAACAATGCCGAAGGCGAGTTGAAAGAGGGTGCCTTTTATGTCTGGACGAAAGAGGAACTGATGGACATCCTTGGCGACGATTATGATCTCTTTTCAGAATATTATAACATCAATAGTTACGGCCTATGGGAAAACGATGAGTATGTCCTGATTCGTTTGGAGAATAATGCCCATTTCAGGCGCCAGTATGATCTCAATATAACACAGCTGAGATCGAAGATCGAGGGATGGAAATCAAAACTTCTTGACATCCGTGAAAATAGAGATCGGCCGAGGCTTGATGATAAGGTACTGACCTCATGGAACGCCCTTATGCTAAAGGGCTATATCGATGCCTACCGTGCTTTTGGCGATGAGGCATATCTGGATGTAGCATTGAAAAACGCAACCTTTATCTATTCAAGGCAAATGCGCCCGGATGGCGGTTTGAATCATAATTACAAGGATGGTATTAGTTCGATCAATGGTTATTTGGAGGATTATGCCGCGAGCATTGAAGCTTTTTTATCTTTGTATGAAGTTACCCTCGATAAGAAATGGCTGAACACCTCACGCGATCTCGTGAACTATTGCTTCGATCATTTCTTTGACGATGCAAACAAGATGTTCTATTTCACTTCCGATGAGGACAGTGCTTTGGTAACCAGGAATATCGAATTCAGAGATAATGTTATTCCGGCGAGTAACTCGATCATGGCCAAGAATTTGTTTAAGTTATCCCATTACTTCGATAATGAGAGTTACAACAGAACCGCTACGACCATGCTGAATAATGTATCTGCCGATATCGAGGAATATCCATCAGGTTTTTCTAACTGGATGGATCTCATGCTGAATTACAGCAAGAATTTCTACGAGGTGGCTGTTGTTGGCGACGATGCGCACAAAACCATTTCAGAAATTAATAAGAATTATCTTCCGAATACGCTTATCGTAGGAAGTAACAAGGTTGATGACCTTCCCTTGTTGAAAAATCGTTATGTTAAGGGGGAGACCTTTATTTATGTATGTGTGAACAAAGCCTGTAAACTGCCCGTTAAAGCGGTTTCACAGGCCCTTGAACTGATTGATAAATAAGCTGTGGGTACGCTCGGTTTGTCATAGGTTTAATTCCCAGGAAATTAAAACATTAATCAAAATTTAATGGAAGGCGTTTGTTTTTATGTGACCATTTGAGCAATTT
>JABDPL010000103.1 GCA_013042825.1 Flavobacteriaceae bacterium
GAAGAATATAAATTAACACGGCGACTATTGCTGAAACTGAGCGGATACGATGAACTAATGGAGAACGAACCCGCAGGTAAGGCCTCTATAGAGGTGAGGGAATCGATCGTTTTGCCATTGTTGACCATTCAACAATTTGCATTGAAGCAGGTTCAGGATCTGCAAAAGGATCCGGTAATGAACAGGGAGCAAATTAAAGTTTTCGAAAAAATGGTGACCCGTTCGTTATTTGGCAATATCAACGCCAGCAGGAATTCGGCATAAAAAAACCCCCGATTTGAAAACGGGGGGAAATAATCATTAACTAATATATGAACTAGTGCTCATTCATCCGGAAGTCGGGGTAAGCATCCATTCCATGTTCAATTCCGTCAAGGCCTTCGAGTTCTTCCCGCTCAGAAACCCTGATTCCAATAAGTTTCTTCAGGCTGAACAGGATTATATATGACGATATAAGGCATATAAGGGCGTAACTGCCTATTCCGATCAACTGGCTTATAAATTGATCCCAGCCGGCAAGTTCACCGAAAATACCTACGGCAAGGGTTCCCCATATTCCACAAACAAGGTGAACGGCGATTGCACCAACAGGATCGTCAAGGCGAATCCTGTCGATAGCCGAAACGGCAAAAACAATAATCACTCCTCCTATACTTCCGATGATAATGGCGTCTGTGGGAGACATTTTATCTGCTCCGGCGGTTATTGCAACAAGGCCACCTAAAATACCGTTGAGAAACATGGTTATGTCAAGATTTTTAAATTTTATTGCTGAAACCATAGCGGATATAACTCCGCCGGCGGCAGCAGAAAGGCATGTGGTGACCAGGGTTAATGAGGTCGCTCCGGGGTCGGCTGAAAGAACTGATCCGCCATTAAAACCGAACCAGCCCAACCAGAGGATAAAGACACCGGCAGTAGCCAAAGGAATATTATGACCCGGAATCGCCTGTATTCTGCCATCCTTGAATTTGCCGATTCTTGCACCCAAAAGGCAGACAGCGACAACTGCTGCCCAACCGCCTACAGAATGCACCAGGGTTGAGCCTGCGAAATCATAGAAAGGCGTATCTAATTGCTGTAAAAATCCGCCTCCCCATTTCCAGGAACCGGCGATTGGATAGACCAGGCCAACATAGAGTAAGGTAAAAATCATAAATGGACCTATTTTGATCCGTTCGGCTACTGCTCCGGAAACGATGGTCGCTGCTGTAGCAGCGAACATGCCCTGGAACAGGAAATCGGTCCAGTAGGTGTATCCGGTATTATAACTAAGATCTAAGGCGCCGTTGCTGGTTACCGGAGATTCCAGACCAAATCCGTTAAAGGCAAAAACACCCCAGGACCCGTCTTCGAAACCGGGGTACATCAGGTTGAATCCGACCAGGCAATAGAGCAATAACCCGATTGTGATGATGAAAACATTTTTAAAAAGGATATTAATTGTATTCTTCTGTCGTGTCAATCCGATCTCTAAAAATCCGAAGCCGAGATGCATAAAGAAAACGAGTGCCGTACAGATCATCATCCATACATTATTGGTAGTTAGTTCAGTCATAATTGATCAGTTTAAAGTATCACCTCCTTTTTCTCCTGTTCTGATACGATAGGCCTCTTCAATATCACTGACAAAAATTTTTCCATCGCCTACCTCACCTGTCCCCGCTGATTCTATTATGGCCTTAATGGTGATTTTCTCAAAATCATCGTTAACCACAATTGAAAGCCAGCGCCGTTGAATATCGGTTGTACTATAACTGATTCCACGGTAAACATGCCCTTCTTTCTCATGACCCTGGCCGGTGACATCCCAATAGGAGAAAAAATTCACCCCAACATCATGCAGGGCATTTTTTACTTCCGTAAATTTTGATTTTCTGATGATAGCATCAATCTTTTTCATTTCTGAATGCGTTTAACAGGGCTAAAACTAAATAAAAAAAATATTACCCCACAAAAAATAGGGGTAGTAGTTCTAAAAATAGTTTTGAATATAATTAAACCCCTAATATATATGGGGTATAACATAAAAATATCTATTTATTAAATTTTATTAACATCTATTCCGGCTAATGAAAAACGGAGTGCCTGGTTGATTTGAGGACATTAGAGATGGTATGAAACAGAAGTTGAATCAGATTAATATAATTTGAACATCATATTTATGAAAGTCTAATACCCTAATAATCAAATATATATATTAGATTTAAATGCCTTGAAAATAGATTAAAATCGGAGCCTATTATTAAAATTATTTTGAGATTCCTCTACTTTGGTCTATGAATGTGATCTTTCAGACCTTGCAATACATTAAATGTCTTAAGATAGGGGTCTTGAATCAGTAATTTTAGAGTCGAAAAATTCAGATTTTAATTGCGCGAGTTAAATAAATACAGCAAGACAGTTACTCAGGACCCTACCCAGCCGGCAGCTCAGGCCATGTTGCACGCCATAGGATTAACTGAGGAGGATTTTAAAAAACCCTTCGTCGGAATCGCCAGTACGGGATACGAGGGCAATCCGTGTAATATGCACTTGAATGACCTGGCACAACAGGTTAAAACGGGTACGGCAAAAGCTGGTGTCGTCGGACTTATATATAACACCATTGGTGTAAGTGACGGCATTTCCATGGGCACACCGGGCATGCGGTATTCCCTCCCATCACGTGACCTTATAGCCGATTCTATGGAGACGGTGGTGCAGGCCATGAGCTATGACGGACTAATAACCGTTGTGGGTTGCGATAAGAATATGCCGGGAGCATTGATGGCCATGATCCGCTTGAACCGGCCTTCTATTCTAGTCTATGGCGGTACAATCGATTCCGGATGTCATAACGGTAAAAAACTGGACGTGGTTTCGGCTTTCGAGGCCTGGGGAAGTAAAGTAGCCGGAACGATTTCAGAAACAGAATTTAAACAGGTGGTTCAAAAGGCCTGTCCCGGAGCCGGTGCATGCGGTGGTATGTATACTGCTAATACAATGGCCTCGGCCATTGAAGCACTGGGAATGGCATTGCCGTATAATTCTTCAAATCCCGCAACCGGAGATGAAAAATCTTCGGAATCTGTAAGAGCAGGTGAACAGATCAAGTACCTCCTGGCACACGATATTAAGCCTTCAGATATAATCACCAAAAAATCCCTGGAAAACGCTATCAGGCTGATCACGGTTTTAGGCGGTTCAACAAACGCAGTCTTGCATTTTCTTGCTATCGCCCGGGCGGCAAAAATCGATTTTACCCTGGATGATTTTCAGAGGATTAGTGATAACACGCCTTTCCTGGCAGATCTTAAACCCAGCGGAAAATATCTTATGGAAGATCTTCATGCAGTAGGCGGTGTTCCTGCTGTGCTGAAATATCTTTTAAAAAAGGACATGCTGCATGGTGATTGCATGACCGTTACCGGTAAAACCCTTGCAGAGAACTTGATCGATGTAGATGACCTTACCGAAGGTCAGGACGTTATCCGTGGTATCGACAATCCGGTTAAGGCAACGGGCCATATTCGCATACTCTATGGAAATCTCGCTCCTGAGGGAGCCGTGGCTAAGATCACTGGTAAGGAAGGCCTGGTTTTTAAAGGAAGAGCCAGGGTTTTTAACGGGGAATTCGATGCCAATGACGGCATCAGGGCCGGTAATGTCAAAGCCGGTGATGTTGTGGTTATAAGATATGAAGGCCCTAAAGGCGGCCCAGGGATGCCCGAAATGCTTAAACCCACATCCGCAATCATGGGTGCAGGACTTGGCAAGGATATAGCCCTGATAACCGATGGAAGGTTTTCAGGGGGAACCCATGGTTTTGTAGTGGGGCATATAACGCCGGAAGCCCAGGACGGGGGACCGATTGCCCTTATCGAAGACCAGGATGAGATCATGATCAATGCAGAACAAAATACAATTGAGCTTAAAATCTCAGATGAAGAACTGAAAAAACGAAAGCAAGCATGGAAGCAGCCACCATTGAAACCCGAACGAGGTGTGCTATACAAATATGCAAAAACCGTGTCATCGGCCTCTGAAGGGTGTGTTACCGATGAGTTTTAAATTTTTTTTATGGACCCAAAAACAATTGAAAAATCCAAGGCGGGCGAAACAGTCACTGAACGTATCAGTGGCAGCGAAGCCGTTGTAAAATGTCTTCTTGCAGAAGGTGTCGATGTCGTATATGGTTATCCCGGTGGTGCTATAATGCCGGTTTATGATGAGTTGTTTAATTATCAGGACAAACTTCATCATGTACTTACGCGCCATGAACAGGGTGCCACACATGCGGCTCAGGGCTATGCCCGTATTTCCGGTCGAGTTGGAGTAGCCATTGCTACCTCGGGCCCCGGAGCCACGAATCTTATCACCGGTATCGCCGATGCACAGATCGATTCAACCCCGATCGTTTGTATTACAGGTCAGGTATACTCTCATCTTTTAGGAAGTGATGCCTTCCAGGAAACCGATATTGTAGGGATCTCAACCCCTGTAACCAAGTGGAACCATCAGATCACCAGTGCTGAAGAGATTCCTGAAGTGATAGCTAAAGCCTTCTATATCGCAAAAAGTGGTCGTCCGGGTCCGGTTTTAATCGATATAACCAAAAATGCCCAACTCGAAGAGGTTGATTTCAGTTACGAACCATGTAAACGCGTCAGGAGTTATAAACCAGCCCCCAATGTTGATCCTTTCAAAGTGGCAGAAGCCGCAAGGCTTATAAATTCAGCGAAAAAACCATTAATAGTATGGGGGCAAGGCGTCATATTGGGTCAGGCCGAAAAAGAATTGAAGACCCTGGTGGAAAAGGCGGGTATTCCCGCTGCCTGGACTATCCTGGGCGCTTCTGCACTTCCAACGGAACACCCCCTTAATGTTGGCATGGTCGGTATGCACGGCAATTATGCGCCGAATGTCTTAACCAATTCCTGCGATCTACTCATCGCCATTGGCATGCGCTTCGACGACCGGGTAACGGGCCGCCTGAACAGCTATGCAAAACAGGCAAAAGTTATCCATTTTGAGATCGACCCGGCTGAGGTAGACAAGAATGTCAAGACCGATCTTGCGGTATTGGGTGATGCCAGGGAAAGTCTAACCATGCTTCTTCCACATATCGAAAAGAATACGCATGATAGCTGGCTAAGGGAGTTCGAAAAACTGCATAAAGTAGAACAGGAGAAGATCATCGATCATGATCTGAATCCAACCAAGGACGCACTTACCATGGGCGAGGTTATCAAATTCATAAATGAAAATACCGATGGGGATGCGGCAATAGTTTCAGACGTGGGCCAGCACCAGATGATAGCCTGCAGATATGCCAAATTCAATAAGACAAAAAGCAATATAACTTCAGGAGGCCTGGGCACCATGGGATTCGCCTTGCCTGCAGCCATCGGAGCTAAAATGGGCGCACCTGAAAGGGATGTCGTTGCTATAGTTGGTGACGGCGGATATCAAATGAACATACAGGAATTAGGAACGATCTTTCAGACCAAGGTTCCCATCAAGATAGTTGTATTAAATAATAATTATTTGGGTATGGTCAGACAGTGGCAGCAATTGTTCTTCGACAAACGCTATGCCTCAACCGAATTGTCAAATCCGGATTTTGTAGGTATCGCGAAGGGTTACTATATAGATGCAAAACGTGTCACAAAACGGGAGGAACTTGCTGCTGCTGTTTCTGAAATGATGAAATCTAAGGACGCTTATTTCCTTGAGGTGGTTGTTGAGAAAGAAGACAATGTCTTTCCAATGATCCCGTCGGGAGCATCAGTGTCGGAAATAAGACTGGAATAATTATGAAAGAAGAAATAAAAAAGTTTACGGTTTCGATTTACACGGAAAATAATATCGGATTGCTCAACCGCATTTCGGCGATTTTTCAGAAGCGTCATATCAATATCGACAGCCTGGTGACATCAGTATCCGAGATTGAAGGCGTATCGCGATTTACGATTGTCGTTCAGATCACCGAAACTCAGATGAAGAAGATCATTGGCCAGATCGATAAGCAGGTCGAGGTCATTAAAGCATACTACCATACGGATGAAGAAACGATCTATCAGGAATCCTGCCTGTTTAAGATAAGATCGGAACTCCTGTTTGAAGAACGTCAGATCCAGAATATAATCAAGGATAGCGATGCAAAGATCGTAACTGTCAACAGGGAGTTCTTTGTTCTTGAGAAATCAGGAAGACGTAACGAAATAGATATGTTGCATCGTGATTTAAGTACTTTTGGGATCATGCAATTCGTTCGTTCCGGCAGGATTGCAGTGACAAAAGATGAAATGAAAATAACGGAAATGCTTGAGGCATTTCACCACTAATTCAAGGCAAAATGGCAAATTATTTTAATTCACTCACATTACGGGAAAAACTGGATCAACTATCTAAATGCAGATTCATGGAATCCTCTGAATTTGATTCCGGCGTTTCAGTATTAAAAGGAAAAAAGATAGTTATAATAGGTTGCGGAGCCCAGGGACTAAACCAGGGGTTGAATATGCGCGACTCGGGATTGAATATTTCCTATGCCCTGAGGGAGCAATCCATAGCTGATCAGCGACAATCGTTCAAGAATGCCACGTCTAATGGATTTCAGGTGGGAACCTATAAAGAACTGGTGCCTGATGCAGACCTGGTTCTGAATTTAACGCCCGATAAGCAACATGCTGATGTGGTTAATGCTGTTATGCCTTTGATGAAGCAGGGCGCTACCTTGTCGTATTCCCATGGGTTTAATATTGTGGAAGAAGGACAGCAGATCCGGAAAGACCTGACGGTTATAATGGTTGCACCAAAATGTCCCGGGACAGAGGTTCGTGAGGAATATCTTAGAGGATTTGGCGTACCAACACTGATTGCCGTTCATCCTGAAAATGATCCGGAGAATAAAGGCTGGGACCAGGCTAAAGCTTATGCTGTGGCTACCGGAGGTCATAGGGCCGGTGTTCTGGAATCATCTTTCGTTGCCGAGGTAAAGAGTGATCTCATGGGGGAACAAACCATTCTTTGCGGAGTCCTCCAGACGGCATCTATTCTGTGCTTCGATAAAATGCTTGAAAGCGGAATTGATGGTGCCTATGCCTCGAAATTGATCCAGTATGGATGGGAGACCATAACAGAAGCTCTGAAGCATGGTGGAATAACCAATATGATGGACAGGCTTGACAACCCATCGAAGCTCAAGGCATTCGAGTTATCAGAAGAATTGAAGCAATTGATGAAACCGCTCTATCAAAAGCATATGGACGACATCATGTCTGGTCATTTCTCAAAAACCATGATGGCCGATTGGGCCAATGACGACGCCGATTTATTGCGCTGGCGTGAGGCAACAGCGGAAACGGCTTTTGAAAAAACAGAAGCAACAGCGGCCCACATTCCTGAACAGGAATATTTTGATCACGGCACACTTATGGTCGCTTTTGTAAGGGCCGGTGTGGAACTGGCGTTTGAGACCATGGTCGAATCAGGGATAATCGAGGAATCGGCCTATTACGAATCCTTGCACGAACTTCCATTGATTGCAAATACTGTCGCGCGGAAGAAGTTGTACGAGATGAACAGGATTATCTCAGATACAGCCGAATATGGATGCTATCTTTTCGATCACGCCTGTAAACCTCTTTTAAAGGATTTTATGGCTGAAGTTGAACCGGCGGTGATCGGTAAGTCATTCAGCGATTCCAATGCGGTTGACAATCGCGATCTGATTCAGGTTAATGAAGCCATCCGAATGCATGCCATCGAAAGCACCGGTAAAGTGCTTCGGCAGGCCATGACAGATATGAAAGTCATTAAGACAGAAGAAAAAAGCAAAGAAGCAATTTTGAATTAAGTTGGAAACCACAACAACATATTTTCCCTCTCTGGATGCAGTAAAACAGGCTGCTGAGGTGCTGAAGGATGTTTCAATAATAACACCCTTGACCGAAAGTCTCAATTACTCAAAGCAATTTGGTTGTAAAGTACTGCTGAAACGGGAGGACCTGCAACAGGTGCGATCCTATAAGATAAGAGGCGCATATAATAAGATGTCGTCTCTTTCGACTATTCAAAAAGAAAACGGTATTGTATGTGCGAGTGCCGGAAACCATGCCCAGGGCGTGGCCCGCTCCTGCAGGATGCTTCAGCTAAAAGGAACAATCTATATGCCTTCTCCCACACCGCGTCAGAAGATAGAACAGGTAAAAATGTTTGGTGAGGATTGGATCGATATCGTTCTTTTCGGTGATACGTTTGATGATGCCTATCATGAAGCCTTGAACGCCAGTGAACGACTGAATAAGATCTTTATTCATCCGTTCAATGATGAAAAGGTGATCGAAGGACAGGCTACTGTTGCACTTGAGATCCTGTCGCAATATGATGAGCCCATAGATTACGTCATCGTTCCTGTAGGGGGTGGCGGATTGGCATCGGGCTTGTCGGAAATGTTTAAAAAATTATCCCCTGAAACAAAGGTCATCGGCATTGAACCCCAGGGAGCTCCGGCCATGCATGATTCAATCAAGGCTGATAAGCTGATTCGTTTGAAATCTATCGATGGGTTTGTCGATGGGGCGGCCGTTCGAAGGGTGGGTGATAAGACTTTTGCGCTTTGCAGGGAAAACCTTGATTCCGTTAAAACCGTGGCAGAAGGAAAAATCTGTCAGACTATCCTAGACCTCTATAACCGGGATGCTATTGTTGTAGAACCGGCAGGTGCCATGAGTCTGGCTGCGCTCGATCAAATCAAAGAGGAGATACAGGGTAAAACCGTGGTATGTATCGTCAGCGGAAGTAATAACGATATTACCAGAACAGCTGAGATCAAAGAGCGGGCCTTGCTGCACGCCAATCTCAAGCACTATTTTATCGTAAAATTCCCGCAGCGTGCCGGTGCACTAAAAGAATTTGTTGCAGAGATATTAGGTCCGGATGACGATATCACGCACTTTGAATATACCAAGAAGACCAATCGGGTTAATGGTTCTGCCGTGGTCGGGATTGAACTTCAATCGTCTGAGAATCTCGAGCCGCTGATCACCAAGATGAAACTGCATCATTTTTATGGGGATTATCTCAATGACAAGCCCGATCTCTTCGATTTTTTAATTTAGATATTGGTCTATTCGTAGTATCTTTGCACACAAAATAAAATTAGCATGAATATATTTAAAAGTACCCTTCTATCAGCCCTTATGGTCTCATTTTTCCTGCTCGGTTGTGCCGGTGAAAAGAAAGAGGAAGAAGAAAAGAAAACCATTAAAATCGAGAAGAAAGAGACGCCTGCCAAAGAAAGTTCTGAAGACATAGCGAATTTGGTTATTACCGGTAATGACCTTATGCAGTATAACAAGAACGAACTGCGTGCGAAAGCCGGGCAGAAAGTAAAACTTACACTGCGGCATATCGGTAAACTCGATGTGAATGTCATGGGGCATAATGTGGTGATTTTGAATCGGGGTGTAAACCTTGAAGCGTTTGCTGCACGTGCTGCAACGGAAAGGGATAACAACTATATACCACCGGGAACAGATGAGGTTTTGGTAAATACTGAGATGATCGGTGGCGGGCAAACGACCTCGGTCGAATTTATCGCACCTTCAGAACCGGGTGAATATGAATTCCTTTGCAGCTTTCCGGCACACTATGCCATGATGCGCGGTAAATTCATCGTGGAGTAGTACCATCAGTCATTCTTTGATTTCCATCAGGCGGATATTCCTGAATTCAATCGGGTGAGATTCACTTTGCAGGGAAATATAACCTGAGGTCAGGGCCTCTCCGGCTCGATCCTCCAAGGTGTTATACTCTCCTCCGATAATGGGATTAGAGTATGATATAACTTCCTTGCCATTGATATAATGCCTGATCAGGGAGTCATTAAGCACAAGGACTTCAGCTGCTATCCATTCTTCGTCATAAAAGGTTTCTGAAGTTGAATTGATACAATGCTCGGTTATCTGCTCACCATTGATAACAACATGAGTTCCGGGGGTACATAAATTGGCCGTCGGACGTTCAACGCCTGCTTCATAACCACCCAATAATTGAACTTCCAGGGATACGGGAAACGATTGCTCAACGGTCATGCTCTCCGGAGATTGGCAGTGGATCATGATCCCGCTGTTCTTCAAAGCCCATAGTTCTCCACCCGCAGCCTGCTCACCGACGAAGCGGTATTCTAGCCTTAGCCTGTAATTGGAATAGGGTGTTTTATAAAAAATATGGCCGAAGCGATTGTCGAAAGACGCATACTCATCATAAGAAACAACTAAGGCACCATTCTTGACCTTAAAAGTGTTCATCGGATTTTCATCAAGTGGGTAGCCCTTTACTTTCGGATGCCAGCCGTTCAGATCTTTACCGTTGAATAGGTCGATCCATTTCTCGGTCGCGTCCTTGCCCTTATCCTCCCTGCAACTCAGGGTAAATAGAATGATCCCCGCAAGAAAAATTACATATCTTAGTTTTATTACCATGACGATGGTAACGACCAGGATTTTCCGCCGGTCAGTTCATCGAGA
>JABDPL010000133.1 GCA_013042825.1 Flavobacteriaceae bacterium
CCATAATACTCAGCGGTATTTCAGTTGCGTAAATAGTTGCCGATTCAATCGCTTTATTCCTTTCTTCCTGTTCAAGCTTAGTACCTTTTGGCATTCTGAAAGCCGTGATGATCTTATTAAATGCCCGCGTATCTTCATCGACCAGTTGTAAGAGCTCAGCCTTATATTTCTGTCCGGTCTCGGCCCATTTAGAGAATTCTTCCCAACGTTCATCCCATCCGGCCTTATGGGCCGAAAGGTTGGCAACCATAGTTCCCAGGGAAACCCCCAGAGCACCGACGTAGGCAGAGATCGAACCACCACCGGGCGCCATGGATTCAGATGCCGTCTCATCAGCAAAACCCTCTACACTGAGGTCAATGAGCCTTGGTGTACCGGTTTTTAACTGGTACTCTATAATTTTTTCATCAGGATCGAAAGGCTTGAGATCATCCAGCCCCAGGGATTTTACGGCGATCTTGATCTTTTCCGATTCTGAAATTCCCAGTGAGCGGTTTTGTTTGGTTAAAAAATAGTCGGCTGCATCGAGCATAGCCTGCAATGGGATCAATCCTATAAGCTCGGAACCTGTAACACGCAAACCTCGCGCACTGGCAGCCTCGCAAGTTTCATCAAAGGCGATATGCATGGGCGTGATGCTTATATTGGTCAGATTATAGGAGATCTGTGCAATACCATATTCCTCGATATACCAACCCATGCCTTTAACAGCCTTGAGTTTACCGGGAATTCTCACTGGTTCACCTTGCTTATCAAACACCTTTTTTCCGGTAATAGGATTTCCCTCGCGCTTGATGCGCCCGGCTTCCCTGATGTCGAATGCAATGGCATTTGCCCGTCGTGTTGATGTAGTGTTCAAGTTGATATTATACGCCACCAGAAAATCCCTGGCCGAGATCGCCGTCGCCCCTGTACGTGCAACATCGCCAGTGAACTCAGCCGGGCCATAATCGGGTTTCCATTCGGGATCAGACAGTTTCTTCGGAAGGCCTTCATACTCCCCTGCCCTGCAACTGGCCAGGTTTATCCGTTTTTCCTCACGCGCCGCTTTTTCATATAAATATACCGGGATACCTAAATCCTTCCCGACACGTGCGCCAAGGGCTTTAGCATACTCCGCCGTTTCTTCAAGGCTTATACCGGAAATGGGGACAAGCGGACAAACATCTGTGGCCCCAAACCTGGGATGTTCACCCTTATGTTTTCGCATATCGATAAGTTCAGCGGCCTTCTTTATCAATCTGAAAGCGGCTTCAACCACCTGTTCAGGTTCACCAACAAAGGTTATAACCGTGCGATTTGTCGCCTGTCCTGGATCAACATCTAAAAGCCTTACCCCTTCTACGGTTTCTACACTATCTGCAATGGTTTGAATTATAACGGCATCGCGCCCTTCAGAAATATTGGGAACACATTCGATCAATGGTTTATCCATCAGAAAATCAGATTGGTTATTGAATTAAAAACAGGGGCGACTGTATTTCAAATATAGCAACTTACACCTGTAAAATATATTTAAGGTGTAATATTTTATCTCAACAGTATATTAATAAATTTCTTATCGTTGATCTAATAGAAATACATGCCGGGCTGTATTGCACTCATCTCGATCTCAACCAGGTCCTGTCCTTTGAAATATTTCTCGAGAAACTGCGGACAGGCTTGCGCACAACCGTTATGCACGATCCAGGAATAATTATTATCATCCACACGGTCAACATAACACCATTGTACAAACAATTAATAGCTAGAATTATAAGTCAAATAAAAAAATCTTGATTTACAAACCGAAAATACGATGCCCAGGAATCTTAATTAGATCGCTATTAATCAGTTATCAAAATATTATTGATAAATCTATTCAGAAAAACATCAAAAATTTCGTAACAAATATGTATTTTCCAATACAAACCTATTATCAATCAAAATCTATATGCACATGAAAACTCTTAAATCTTTGAGTGTCCTTTTCATTTTCTGTCTGACACTCGCCCTTCCTGCTCAAACAGCGGAGGAAATCGTTAACAATTATATCGAGAATATCGGTGGTCTGGAAGCCTGGTCGAAAATTGAATCGATGAAAGTAACAGGTGTTGGTCGGCAGCAGGGCATTGACTATCCCTTTATCGCCACAATAATGAAAGACGGTCGCACCATTATCGATGTTGATCTGCAAGGCTCCTCTTATATAGTCGAGGCATTCGATGGAGAAAATGCCTGGGCAATGAATTTCCAAACACAGAAAGCTGAAGCTTTTGATTCTGAAACAACCCATAATTACAAGAACGAGGCTATGGACCAAATGCCTGATGCCTTTATGGGATATAAAGACAAAGGTTATGCGGTTGAACTGGTAGGTAAAGAATCGTTTGAAGGAACCGATGTATTTAAAATCAAGCTAATCAAAAAACCGGTTCTTGTAGATGGAAAGGAAGAAGAGAATATCGATTTCTATTATTTCGACACGGAAAATTTTGTTCCTATAGCCGCTGAAACTGTGGTAAAAACCGGGCCTGCAAAAGGAGCAACAGCTCAGACCCTGATAAGCGATTACCAGGAAGTCGATGGGGTTTATCTTCCGTTCACCGTAATCGAAAAATTCAACGGACAGGTAGGGCTGGAAATGCTTTATAAAACCGTAGAATTCAATCCGGAGATTGACGAAGCAATATTTGTTATGCCTAAGGAATAAGGGTATTGTTAATATTTCTTAAAATTCAACAGTCTGGGCATCATTTTCGTAAATTTAGGATTCAATTTTAAATTCATTAACTAAATCATATTTCATGAGAAATCTTAAACTTTTTATCGTGGCCTTGGCTGTAGGTTTTGCCACATCAATCAATGCGCAAACCGTAGACGAGATCATCGATACTTATTTTGAAAATACCGGAGGAAAAGATGCCTGGGAGAAGGTAGAAGGAATGCGAATGTCGGCTAAGGTAAACCAGGGTGGTATGGAGATACCAATAGAGATCGTGCAGTTGAAGGGCGGCAAGCAAAT
>JABDPL010000113.1 GCA_013042825.1 Flavobacteriaceae bacterium
AAATGGTCTATCATCAAGAAAATCGAAATCGTCATCCGGCATATAATTCCCAACCGGGGCATGAAGATCTAACTTGCCTTGCTCAGCCAATTGCATAGCAGCCAGGGCGGTGAATGTTTTTGTGATTGAAGCAATCCGGAATCCAGTCCTTGCTTTGTCCACCTTAATTTTCTCTTCGATATTGGCCAGACCATAAGCCTTGGTGAAAACAAATTGTGAATCTGACACAATCGCCAGGGTTACACCCGGCACATGATAGGCTTTCATGCCCTTGTTTACCAGTGAATCTATCAGCGATTCCAGCGGTTCTATGGGATTGACTACTGATCGGATGGAATCCTTTTGAGCATTTGAAAGAAGAGGGGAGATTAAGCAAAGCCAGAATAAGGCATAAACGCATAGCTTCGAAAGAAGCTCGATTAATATTTTCATAATTGGTTTTTTGATTGATTGAGAATGTAAGTTACGAATAAATTTGCTTATTCGAATTCGGGTTCCCTTCCAATCGCATTAAAGGATACCGGTATTCAAATCATCCAGGCTTTTCGTATTCTTTTGTTCCCAATATTCTTTAATACCATGCTCTCCTTTATCTTGAGCCCACTCCTCCAAAAGGGTGCGTTGACCTGCGTAGGTGTATAAGGGAACACCGAAGCCACAGGAATTCTGAACCAGTTCTACCCTGAGGTCAAAGATCTGCCGTGAACCGGAAATATTTGGAAAAGCGGTAAGGAGTTCATGATATTCGGGATCGCGTTGATGGTAAACCCTGGCCTTGCCATACAGTCGCAGAATCAGGGGACTGCCCTCGAAAGCGCAGAACATGATCGTCATACGCCGGTTTTTTAGCACATGAGCGGCTGTTTCATTGGCACTTCATGTAAGATTTAACCAGATCACACGGTTCGGACCTAAAACTTTCAAGGTATCCATGCCTTTGGGTGAAACATTTACACGGCCGTCTTCGGCAGCCGTTCCCACGAAAAACATCTTTTGGTCAGCGATGAATTCCTGCTGTTTTTTACTGATTGTACCGGAACGTTTTCCCATAAAGTATTGATTAATTATCGGGTAAGAATTTCTTCGGAATCGCATTGCCCTCGCGTTCCTGCGTCCAGTAAATATTGATGATCCACCAGCGCTCACCATCGTTCATGAGCTGAATGCTGTTGATCCCCCGCATGAAAGGCTTTTCGTCCTTATCGCTTCGGAAAGCCTCATAGGTGCTGAATACGTGGGTGAGGCTGCCGAAAGATTGTGTAACCCTGTGAATTTCGCGTTCAAAAAACCCGTTGTCCAGAAGCCATTTTGCGGCTCCCTCAACGTAATCGTCAGGCGTCATAAACCGTGCATTCACCAGGCCCTCCTGGTTTGGCCCTGATGGGATTAGTTTTGCATCACTATAAAACAGTTGCCGGAACAGATCCCAGTCGCGAGGCTCACCTTTCTCACCTGAAATTACATCATACAGGTTTTCAATAATTGCGTCAACAGAGTATACCTGATCCTTAAATTTTACTTCAGATTCCTGACCATGGGTAAACATAAAGGACATACACATGATCAATGCGAGAAAATATCTCATAGTTGAGGTTTGATTAAAGTTAATTAATAAAATCGAGAAATTTGATTCCGAATATCCATGCATCGCCTATGTAGCCTCCCTGGTAAGATCTGACATAATCCAGTCTTAAAAGCCGGAATTTCTTAAATCCGATGTTGTCAATACCGACACTGAATTCATAATACGGCCTATTCCGTTCTGTTGCCAATACATGTCCTCCCAGGATCATATTAAAATTCAAGGCATTAACCCCGGGAATCTTACCCAGTATATATCCTCTGAAGTCATGTTCGGCATGCAATTCAAAAAATGATGCGTTGGTGCTTAGATCGTAATAGGCTAAATTGTTGAAAACATTTGTATAGCTGTCGGAGGTACCTATATGGGTCTGGTTACCATTGAAATGTTTGAAATCGACGAATGCCATATCCTCAGCATTAAAGAAGGTCCCCGCTTTTAAATTGTATTGAAAACTCCCTTTGTTTCCAATATCAAAACCCTGCCAAAGCCGGGCCATGATCATTTGATAGTTGTAATCATCCTTTGATGATCCCAATCCCGATTCGTAATAGAGGGCCAGGCTTGGGATTTTCGGATTGCCGATATTGACTTTTGAATTGGGATAGCTGAAATAGCGTTGACCAAAATTTATGGTGGCACTTAATTGAAATTTAAAAATATTATGGGTTTCAAATACCGGTATTCCGTAGGCATCCGGATCGGTCGGATTATTACTGTTATAACTATCATTCTTGTCATTCACAAGTACATAGTTTGTATTGTTAAAAAGCGGTTTTCTACGCGCATAACTCAGACTCGATCGAAACCTGAAACCATTAAACCATTCCTGTGAATAAGCCAACCCCGCATAGGCCCGCTCATACAGTTTCATGTGGTTATCTTCGAAGAATAAGGTACTGATCGAATTGATAAGCGGAAGAATGGGTTCTTCGGAATTGTACTGTTCAACCTTTAATCCACCGTAGACGGTTAAAAATGGGCGGCTAATGTTATTGAATTTATAGGTGATCCTGCCAAAGCCTCTCAGCCGTTCATCGGAAAGGCCATATTCGAATTGCGAGCTAAATTGGAGATACTTCCTGAATTCGTCATATTCCTTTCTGAAATCTATGGTTATTCCCGGCCGCCAGCCTTGAACGGTATTAAAGCTGAATTTAGAAAACGGACTGCCGAAATTCCAGTAACGATTTTCGTAGGAATTCTGATAATCATAACCCGAGATAAGGTCGCCGGCCTTGAATGTATTGCTTTTGGCATCGATCGAATCGAGATAGTGTTTAGACTTGCGAATCTCCTGAATACTATCCTTTTTGAAATAGTCGGTTTTTTCCTCGAATGTCAGTGGAACGGGCCTGTAGGTGAACCAGAATACCGAATCCTTTTCGTTGGCCGATTCCTCGAACGACAGGATCTCCCTGGAAAAGGTCCTTTCCCCGAAATTCGGTTTGAATTCGTAATTGCTGTACACAGCGGTGAACTGCCCGTTACCTTCAATTCCGAAGATGCCGTAATCAAAATCGATTTTCTGTGATATTAAAACCCACAGTTCATCATCTTCAGAATAGGAGAATTGCTGATTCAGATTTATGGTCCCTGCCGGTGGGATCTGTGCCTGAACACCGGTTAAACTCAGTTCAAGCGCATATATAGACCATTGATCCTCAACTATGTAAATCGTGCCCTCAAAAATACGGTCATTCTCACGCCTGGGGATAACCTTGATCTTATTGATGAGGTTGCCCTTATCATCATAGTTCACACCCTCAAGGGTATAGCGATAATAGTTAAAGGCGTAATCGGCTATTGGTGAAACGATCTGGTTGCCGACTTCAATAGTGTTTCGATAAAAATTAAAATTAACATCCATGGCCGTGTTGAAACTGAAGCCGCTGTCATCACCGCTGACCTTTGATGCCACGATCTTTTCATAGAGCTTGTCCGGTTGCTCAAAAGATATCTTGGAAATGGTTTCAGAAAGATAAATTATACCACTCCGAGTCGAATCCAGTCCACCACCGAGATCACCCAGATCCTGGCCCAGGATCTTTTCCGGGGCATTCCTGATCCGTATGAGTCCACGTGAATAGAAATCGGCCTTGTAGGATTTCATGCGTTCCAACATAGATTTTCGTTTGGAAATGGCTTCCCGTATTATGCGGTAGGCCGGATCTTCCGTGGCAGAAATAATCACTTCATCCAGTGAATAGCGCTCCTCTGCCATTTTAATGTTCAGCCGATAGGGCGCCGCGCCCAAGGTGATTCTATGTTTCTGTGTTTTATATCCAAGATATTTGAACACCACTGTAACCTCGCCTGAGTCAGGACCTGATAATTCGTATTCACCAGCATTGTTACTAGTGGTTCCAATAGTGGTGTCTTCGAGGTAAATATTCACCGTGCTCAGCGGTTTGCCATTATCATCGGTCACCCTGCCTGTGATCTGTGCCGAAAGTTCGGTGAGAAATAAAACGAGGAAAAAGCTTAAAATCAATCTTAGCATGAGGCCTTGTTTTAACAGGATAAAACCGCTATTTGTTTAGTTTAGTATTAACCGTTCAACCGCAATTTCAATGCGTTCCTATCGGAATTGCTTCTTTAATCTATCGAGGTCCATCTTCGTATCGCGTTCTTTGATGCTTTCGCGTTTATCATGGATCTTCTTACCACGTGCGAGAGCGATCTTAACCTTGGCCAGCCCATTTTCATTTATAAACAATAACAAAGGAACAATCGTAAGGCCTTTGGTTTGGACATTTTTCCGAAGGACCTTGAGTTCACGTTTATTCAACAATAACTTGCGTTCGGCTTTCGGGCGATGGTTGTAGTGTGAACCATGAGAATACGGATCCACATTCATATTC
>JABDPL010000134.1 GCA_013042825.1 Flavobacteriaceae bacterium
CGAATTGCAGAGATCGATGGTGGCGGCCTTCGAAATGCCATTCCCAGGGAAAGCCTGGCCATGATCGTCGTGGAAGACGATGAGGTGGATGCCTTCCGTGAGGATATGGATCAGCGTATTACCGATATCAAGAAGGAATTGAATACTATGGAACCCGACATGGATATCCTGTTAACGCGAATAGTCCCTCCGGACCGGGTTATGACGGTATCCACCCAGGAAGGGCTAATCAAGGCTTTGTATGCCGCTCATAACGGTGTTTACCGAATGAGCGCCGACATACCCGAACTGGTTGAAACATCAAATAATATTGCCCGTGTGACTGTTCAGCATGGCCAGATAAAAGTGAGTTGTCTTTGCCGTTCTTCAGTCGAGTCTTCAAAGATGGACCTGGCTAATCAGCTGAAGGCCACTTTTGAGCTTGCAGGTTGTGATGTGGAATTCACCCATAGTTATCCCGGTTGGACACCAAATATGGATTCGGCCATTCTCAAGGTGATGGTTGATTTATATGAGAAATTGTATAATGAGAAACCCCATGTTGCGGCATGCCATGCCGGATTGGAATGCGGGATATTGGGTACAAATTACCCTGAAATGGACATGATAAGTTTCGGTCCGAATATTTTAGGAGCCCACTCGCCCGACGAACGCGCGCAGATCTCCTCGGTTCAGAAGTTCTGGAAATTCGTACTGGAGATACTCAGGAATATTCCGAGTAAATAAAAAGAAAGCAGCTCATCGAGCTGCTTTTTTTTATTCTGAAATTGAATTTAAGGTGATGATAAATATCACATCGGAATTTGGTGGAATCGTCGGAGGAGATCCTTGTTCTCCCCAGGCGAGGTGAGACGGTATATAAAAGAAACTCTTGTCTCCAACGCTCATCTGTCCAACCCCTTCTTTGAAACCGGAAATCATCGGTGCGTCCGGGCCAAGAGGAAAGGAAAGATTGTTATAATATCCGCGTTGTTCTTTATTGGTGCTAAAGATGGCAAATTTCTGTTCCAGTTCTTTTGAATTAGATCCGAATAAGCGGCCATCGGTAAAATAGCCCTCATAACTCACGTTTACCGTTTGTCCCTGTTTCGGTTTTGGTCCGTTGCCCTGTTCAATGCCATAGGATATCAATCCTGATTTGGATGCCGTTCCTTTTGATTTGTATTCATTCAGTTCATTGACTACCTCAGCTGCAGCGGCTTTTGCGCGTTCCTGGGCTGCCTTCCTTTCGGCTTCTTCCTTTTTACGCTTTTCTTCCTCATAAAGTTTCTGGCGTTCCTTCAGTTTGGGTAATTCGGTTTCCCAGGTCTTTACCGCATCGAATTTCCTGGCATCAAAGCCCTGGCGCACGATATTGATATCCTCAATTACCACATCTTGGTTGGGTTTATTTCCTGATCCCACCGGCACATCTGAAATCGAGTCACGGATTTCCTGGCCCATGACCAGTTCCCCGAAAACGGTATGCAGACCGTCAAGCCAGGGTGTTGGTTTTTCAGTAATAAAGAACTGGCTGCCATTGGTACCCGGGCCGCCATTAGCCATCGACAATATACCTGGCCTGTCGTGTTTCAGGCTGTCGTCGAACTCGTCTTCGAACCGGTATCCGGGATTTCCTCGACCATTGCCATTGGGGCAACCGCCCTGGATCATAAAATCGTTCATGACCCGGTGAAAGATCAGTCCGTTGTAAAACTTTTTCCCCTTGTACTGATCGGCTGTCATCGGGTGTGTTCCTTCGGCAAGAGCGACAAAATTAGCCACGGTTACCGGGGTTTTCATATAGGTGAGCTGAGCTACCATAGTACCTTTATTAGTGACGATTTCAGCAAAGAGTCCGTCACCTAATTCCGGATATTTGGGTTTATCACAAGAAGATGCGCTGAACAAGAGGAGTATAACAACTGCGGTTAATGAGGCTTTTAAAAATTTCATAAGCGTATTTATTTAATTGGATGAATTCTTATTGATTGAATCAAGGCTTACTGTACATTTTATAGGGATGTTGGTTCCAATACGGTTCTCATCGCCATAGTAACCATAAGCGATCTGTGATGGAAAAACGAAGGTCACGGTCTCTCCCGCCTTCATCAGTTTCAAGCCCTCACGCAGCCCCGAAAACAATTCCTGCTGATCTATGGCGTAAGTTTGATAACCCAACTCTTCTTCGGCATAAATGATATTTCCTGATAGGTCAGACACATCGTAACGGTAGTAAACGAGGTCACCGAATTTCGGCCTGATGGAATCGGTTTCATTTTTAATGTCGTAGTAGTACCTGAATCCATTTTCCGAAGCAAGATACTCCTGCATGGAATCCTTGGCAATCATAGCCTCAATCTTAGCTATCTCATCCGCATTCAGTTTCTTATTTCTTTCAGCTGATATCTTTATAAATGAACCCGATTGTTGAGAAACCGGTCTGCGGGCTTCAGGTTGATGGCATCCTGATATCAGGAGGCTGGAAAAAATAATCAGGATTATTCTCATATTGATAAGGCTTCTTTATATTTAGGCAGCACCGATTTAAAATAAGACAGGGTGTCCTGCAGGCTTTTATCTGTTCTCCCACCGGCCGCGTTTATATGTCCGCCACCGTTAAAGTGCGCCCTTGCAAAGGTATTCACATCAAAACCACCTTTTGATCGAAGAGAAACCTTTATTATATCCTCCTGCCGATGTTCAATAAATATCACGGCAAAAACCACACCTTCTACGGCCAGGGCATAATTTACGACGCCTTCGGTGTCGCCCTTCTGGAATTTAAAGGTATTCAGGTCGTTATTGGTAAGGGTTATATAGGCCGTATGCAATTCCGGGATTACGTGAAGATTATTCAATGCTCTTCCAAGTAATTGCAGGCGATTGTAAGACTGGTTATCGTATACCTGAGAATGAATTTCGGAATTATCGGCCCCATGGTCGATCAAACTGGCCACCACCCGGTGTGTTGTACTCGTGGTGCTTGCAAACCGAAATGAACCGGTATCGGTCATAATTCCCGCATACAGACAGCTGGCTATAGCCTTATCCATCATATTCAAACCATTCAGTTTTTCAAAGAAATGATAGATCATTTCACTTGTTGAGCACATATCGGGATCAGAATATTTGTAATGTGCATAATCCTCTGGCTGCCGGTGATGATCGATCATGATGAAGATGGCTTCAGAACGTATAAGCAGGGGTTCCAAACCACCTGTGCGGTTCAAGGCATTAAAATCAAGAGTAAAGATGATATCGGCCTCTTCTATTATAGCTGAAGAAGAAGCAATTGCCTGCTCATAGATCATAACCTCCTCATTACCGGGCAACCATTTCAGAAATTTCGGATAGTCATTGGGCGCAATCACGCCCGCTTCGTGCCCCAACTTCTTTAAATACAACCAGAGTCCGAGCGACGATCCCATAGCGTCACCATCGGGATTTTTGTGTGGGATTATTGCTATTTTCTTAGGGCTAGACAGCAGCTTCTTCACCGCTGTGACATCTGTAGTTTTCATCGAGGGCGAAGATACAATTTTTTGAAGAGAGGCAATCTTGTTTTTAACAACTAATTGGTTATTTTTGCAACCACTTTAACAAAGAGCAATGATAACAAACAGAACATTTACCATGATCAAACCCGATGCGGTAGAAAAAGGCCATACGGGGGCGATATTAGACAAGATAACGGCATCTGGTTTTCGCATTGTAGCGATGAAACTAACGCAGATGACATTAGCCGATGCCAAAACATTCTATGCGATTCACAAGGAACGTCCGTTTTTTGGAGAGTTGGTTGAATACATGACACGCGGACCAATAGTGGCGGCCATTCTTGAGAAAGATAATGCGGTAGAAGATTTCAGAACCCTTATCGGAGCTACTAATCCCGCTGAAGCTGCTGAAGGAACCATTAGGCGTTTATATGCCGAATCGATTGGAGAAAATGCCGTGCATGGCAGTGACAGCGATGAAAATGCCGCTATTGAAGGGGCGTTTCATTTTGCAGGTAGGGAAATGTTCTAGAATCACATGGATTTCCAATAAGATAAAACCACCGGTTGATTCCGGTGGTTTTTTATTACCTAACATAATCGGTTTCAGGAAAGATTATAACTAACTAAATAAACTTTAAGAATACGAAAAAAGCAAATGTAGATTTCGACACTAAGTTAAGGCCTTAGGTCGTGCTTTTCAATACGTAACAGCACGTATTTTATCGCAGGATTAAATTTGTGATCAGAGGTTTTCCAAGGGCTTCATTCATCATTTTGATGATTTTTTCTTTCCCATAGCTTAATTCCTCACGAAGAACCGAGGAGTTCAGTTCGACGAACAGGGTATGGCCTTTGAGTTTAACAGATGAGGTATACTGATTAACACCTTGGCCCATCAGTTCTTCCCAGGCATGAATTATATTCACCTGATCCAGCCCCTTCTGAAGTTTATTATCATCGACGAAGGCCTTGATGGCATCACCGAGATTCATATTATCACGACTGCGTTTGCTCATTCATTTATGTTTATACCTTCAAATGGCTTGTAGGTGTACACATACCCCCGATCATTTTCGATGCGCAGTTGCTCCGCAGAGGCTTCGATAATGGTCTCCTCGTGGGTTACACCGTTATCGGAATAAAGGATCTGTAGAGCCCCTTTATTATCCCTGAGCACGAAGGGCATTTGATGTTGGGTTACGACAAAGGTTCCGTCTAAATTCGGACTGACTTTTTTGCGAAAACCTGTGCTATCGTTATTTAATTCAAAATAATCAACTTTCACGTTTATGGTGTAAGCCTTGATCAACTTCCCGTCCTTTTCAACCTCATGGATTTCCCAGTAGCCGTTCAGGTTATTTTTCATCTCTTCGATGTCATTTCCACAGGAAAACAACAGCAAGGCAAAAACGAACAATGTCAGTATCCTAGGAATCATGATCGTCTTCAAGATTAAAGAATTTAAATGTTTGATGAACCTGTTTCACGGCTTTTTCGGTTCTTTCCGGATGGGTGTCACTTATGAAAATCTGTCCAAACCTTTCTTCATCCACTAAGGTAATGATTTGAGCCACGCGATGCTCATCCAATTTATCAAAAATATCGTCCAGGAGTAAGATCGGGCGAATTTTGCTTTCTTCCTTTAAAAAGTCGAATTGCGCGAGTTTGAGCGCAATAAGGAATGATTTCTGTTGTCCCTGGCTGCCGTATTTTTTAATAGGATAAGCCTCCATCAGGAACTTCAGATCGTCCTTGTGTATTCCTGCAGAGCTATACTGTAAGCTGCGGTCGCGTTTACGGTTTTCTTTCAGCAGCTGTTCAAAATCCTGCTCATTGAGATGGCTTTGATAAGCGAGGTCAACCCTTTCATTACCGCTGCTGATGGTCATATAACGCGCTTCAAAAATCGGTTTGAATCTGCTGATGAACCGTTTTCGCGTTTCATAAACCGGTTGGCCGAGTTCTATCAACTGTTCATCATAGGTTTCCAGCTGATCTGCGTCGAATGTGTTGTTCAAGGCGAAGTATTTCAGCAATGCATTTCGCTGGGCCAAAACCTTGTTGTATTTAATCAAGCGCCTCAGATATTCTTTGTCGCTTTGAGCTATTATGCTGTCCATGAATTTTCGCCTGACGTCGCTACCCTCTAAAATGAGATTTCGATCGGCCGGGGAAATTATGACCAGGGGAAGAAATCCGATATGATCACTAAAGCGATCATAAATCTTGTCATTTCGTTTGATGATCTTTTTTTGTCCGCTTTTTAAAGAAACGACTATATGTTCTTCACGACCATCTTTCTCATATCTGCCATCAACAACGAAGAAATCCTTACCATGCCTGATATTTTGTGACGATATAGGGTTGAAATAACTCTTTCCATAAGACAAATGATAGATAGCATCGAGCACATTGGTCTTACCGATCCCATTTGGACCTACAAAGCAGTTGATCTTCTCATCGAAATCGAAGGATCGATTTTCAAAGTTCTTGTAATTGATTATAGATAACCTGCTTAAGATCATTTGCAAGTGACGTCAATATTGGGAAAATCAGTTGAAAAACCAGTCGGAATAATGCGCAAATTATTGAAAAATAACGAAAAAATTACCTTTTTTTTACCAATAAAAATTTTATTTTTGCGGCGCACTAAAAACGAATGTATGGCGACCTATAAAAAACGCGGATACAAACCAAAAACCAAAGCTGACAGGCTTGAAGCCCTGGAGGAACAGTCGAAAACAGCAGAGGTTTTTAAGTCGCTTGATGAAGGGGCTTCCAAGACCGAACAGTGGGTTATTAAGAACCAGAAGATAATCTTTTCGATCATTGGAGCGGTAGCCGTTATTGTTCTTGGTTACCTGGGTTACACCAAGTATATCCAGGAGCCAAAAGAGATCGAAGCCAAGAATGATATGTTTCAGGCGCAGCAATATTTTGATCAGGCCGTGAATGCCGTTGAAAAGGATTCCCTATTCACTCTGTCGCTGAATGGTGGTGAAGGTAAATTTGGAATGCTTGACATCATAGATAACCATGGTAGTACCGACGCCGGTAACCTGGCTAATTATTATGCCGGTATGGCATATTTCAATTTAAAGGATTATGAGAATGCAGTCCGATATCTCGGTGATTTCAAAAGTGATGATGATGTTCTGGGACCATTGGCTGCCGGTGGTATAGGCGATTGCTTTATTCAGCTGAATCAGCCAGAAGATGCCCTTGACTATTACAAAGAGGCTGCTGAGATGAAAACCAATAATTTCAGTACACCGATCTATTTACACAAGGCAGGAACTACTGCTCTTAATTTGGATCGCCCTGCAGAAGCCCTAAAATATTTCCAAAGAATAAAGGATGAATTTCCTGAAAGTAGCCAGGCCGGTACCATAGATGTATTTATCGGCAGGGCCCAGGCAGCAGTGAATTAGTCTGATGGCCACTGCGAATACCAACTTATCTGAATTCGATCGAAGCGCTCTGCCTGATGCTGGGGACTTTAAAATCGGAATGGTTGTCTCTGAGTGGAATTCCGAAATTACAACTGCACTTCACAAGGGGGCCTATGACACCTTGATTTCATGTGGTGTACCATCCCAAAACCTGAAAACCCTGAATGTCCCGGGGAGTTTTGAATTGATCTACGGATGTAAATCACTTCAACGCAATGGCATGGATGCCATAATTGCCATTGGTAGTGTCATCCAGGGTGAAACGAAACATTTTGATTTCGTATGCCAAGGTGTCACACAAGGTATTAAAGACCTCAATGTGCAATCGGACATACCCGTGATCTTTTGTGTGCTAACCGATGATACCTACCAGCAAGCTCTGGATCGATCGGGTGGAAAGCACGGAAACAAAGGCGTTGAAGCTGCTGTAGCCGCCATAAAAATGGCAGCTATCAAGAGGGGGTAGTTGCGCAAGTGCCGTTTTACCGGCTCATTATTCTTGTTAACAAATTTTAAGTCAAGCCTTTCGGCATTGTTTTTGTTTTTGAGTACTTTTGAAAGGTTAAGCAATCATGGGATTATTCAAATTACGCAAGAACAAACGCTTTGATTACACACCCCGGTATTACAAGAAGGATGGTGAAGGAAGCCCCTTTGAGATCAAACGCAAGTTTGACGACTATCGAACTACTGCCGGAGGTCAGGGAGGTATAAAAACGCGGTTCAATAATGCGCTGGATGACTTGAAAAGAAATCCTAACCGCGAAGTTAACAGGCGGGTGTTCTTTATCGTTCTCATCTTAATATTGATTTTCCTGTTTATTATTGATTTTGATTTATCTATTTTCTTTAGATAAGATTTAATGGCCGATATCATACAGTTATTACCCGATCATGTAGCCAACCAAATTGCTGCGGGAGAAGTTGTTCAACGACCTGCTTCTGTTGTAAAGGAGTTGATGGAAAATGCCATTGATGCTGATGCATCTGTAATTCAGCTAATCGTTAAAGATGCGGGAAAATCCCTTATTCTGGTTGTTGATAACGGTAGCGGCATGAGTTCGACCGATGCCCGTTTAAGCCTTGAACGTCATGCCACATCGAAGATCAAAACAGCCAGCGACCTGTTCAATATAAACACCAAAGGTTTCAGGGGTGAAGCGCTGGCCAGTATCGCTGCAATAGCACATCTCGAAATGAAATCGAGACTGCAGCATGATCCCATCGGGACCATTATTCGTGTAGAAGGGAGCAAGGTTCTGTCTCAGGAGGATGCTGCGGTGCCATCGGGAACTTCAATTGCTGTAAAAAATCTGTTTTTCAATGTGCCCGCGCGCCGGAATTTCCTGAAATCAGACCAGGTTGAGCTTCGACATATAATCGATGAGTTCCATCGTGTTGCATTGGCCCACCCTTGTGTAGAATTCAAGTTTTATCATAACGATTCAGAAATGTTCAACCTGCCGGTTAGCAAGCTTCGAAAGCGAATTGTGAGCGTGTTTGGCAGCAAGACAAATGAGAAACTCGTACCCGTGGGTGAGGAGACCGAGGTGGTCAGGATAGGCGGTTTTGTTGGAAAACCTCAATTTGCAAGAAAAACCAGGGGTGAGCAGTTCTTTTTTGTCAATGATCGTTTTATCAAAAGCCCCTATTTGAATCACGCGGTGAATTCTGCGTTCGAGGGTCTTTTGAAGGAAGGCGCTCATGCCAGTTATTTCCTTTATTTAGAGGTTGATCCCCAGGGAATCGATGTCAATATACATCCCACTAAAACAGAGATCAAGTTTGAGGATGAGCATACGATTTATGCCATTCTAAGAGCGGCGGTAAGGCATAGTCTTGGTCAATTCAGTATTGCCCCGGTATTAGACTTTGAGCGCGATGCTTCAATGGATACGCCATACAGCTACAAGGGTAAGACGGCTATGCGGCCTGAGGTAGATGTAGACCAAAGTTTTAATCCCTTTAGCAAAGAGATTCGGTCAACTCCGGGTCAGGGGTTTAAGAAACACAAGCAGGCTGACTGGGAGAGTCTTTACGTTGGCTTGGAATCAAAAAGCAATCAACCGGATGGCGAATCCTCTCATTTTGAGGTTGAAAGCGATCCCGATTCTGTAGGGATGTTCGGCCAAGAGCATACTATTGCTCATTTTAAAACGTTTCAAGTTCAGAATAAATACATCATAAAACCGATAAAATCCGGACTGGTGATCATCAATCAACATCGAGCACATCAGCGCATTCTTTACGAATCCTTCCTGGAGGAGATAACGGTAAATGCCGGTGTGAGTCAGCAGCTCATGTTTCCAAAGCAATTGCATTATTCCCGACCTGAAACTGCCGTTATACGCGATCTTCGCCCGCAGTTGGAACAAGCGGGTTTTGTCTTTGAATGCCTCGATGATGAGGCGATAGAAATAAACGGAATTCCTTCGGCAATGGCAGAGGAGAAGGTCAGTGATATTCTCGATAGCCTTATTCGTGATGTACAACAACAGGTGCCGGGCGCCAGTTTTAGTCAGAGTGATTTGATAGCCAAAAGCCTGGCAAAAAGCATGGCCATTAAATCGGGCAAACATCTTGGAAGTGAGGAACGCGAATTTCTGATCGACAAGTTGTTTTTCTGCAAGGAACCCGATAAATCACCATTCAGCAAACCAGTGTTCGTGACTCTTAGAGCCGAGGACCTTGAGAAATTCTTCATTTAAATCTATGATCAAACTCACAGATACCGTCAAGCATTTGCTTATTATCAATGCCCTAATGTTCTTGGGAACTTTGGCCATTGGCAACGGACAAGTGTTTTTTAAATATTTCGCGCTTTATTTTCCAAAGAATGACTTGTTTCAACCCTGGCAGGTTCTTACCCATATGTTCATGCATGGCGGGTTTATGCATATCTTTTTCAATATGTTCGCCCTGTGGATGTTCGGAACAGCAGTAGAGCAGGTTTTCGGAAGCAAGAAATTCATCATTTTTTATATTCTGTCGGGATTAGGAGCGGCGGTGCTTCAATTGGCATTTATGTTCTATCAATTCAATTCGAATTTGAGTTTGCTCGTAGGTGAAGGTTACCTGGCAAACGAGATTCTTGATATACTTAACCAGGGACGATATAACACCAGGTGGGAAGCTGTACTCGGTGATTTAAAATTAGGTGAATTCGTCACCTCGTTCAATACAACGATGGTTGGGGCTTCTGGTGCAATCATGGGCGTTCTTGTGGCCTTTGGCATGTTATTTCCCAATAGCAAGCTTATGCTGATTTTCCTTCCGATCCCTATAAAGGCGAAGTATTTTATCCCGGCCATAATCGTACTGGACCTTGTCTCGGCATTAACCGGGCAGTCGTTTTTTAGTCCGAGTAACACGGCTTACGTAGCGCACGTAGGTGGCGCATTAACGGGCTTTCTATTGATGTATTTCTGGAAAAAGAATCAATTCGATAACTATCGCTGGAATTAAATGACATCATTAACCCAGGACATACGGGAAAAACTTCAAAGGTTGACCGCCTTCGAAAAGATCATTCTGATAAATGTAGTCGTTTACATCGTTGGATGGTTGATCTGGAAAGCAGAGGGTATTGCAAGGCCAAACAGCTTGAGTTGGCTTGCCCTGCCTAAGGAATTCGGTGAATTTATTCTGAAACCCTGGTCGATCATTACATATGGATTTGCTCATTTCGGATTCTGGCACCTGGCCTTTAATATGCTGGTTTTATATTTTATAGGCAGGTCCTTTTCAAATTTATTCAATGTGAAATTATCATTGAATGTTTATTTCATGGGTATTCTCTCCGGGGGCTTATTATTCATGCTGGTTTATCTTATAA
>JABDPL010000117.1 GCA_013042825.1 Flavobacteriaceae bacterium
AAATGCAAAAGTACAACGGCTGTAAGGGTCATCACAATCGGTTTGATCACCTTTTTCTTCCGAATGGATCCATTGATCGAAAGAGTGGTGGCTAAAAGAAAAAGAACGATAACCCCTGTAAAATAAATGATGTCGCGACTGTCTATTACCCCCTGACCAACACTGCGGTAGTGCGAGCTCATACCTAATTTATCCAACCCTGAATCCGGTATTGCATCGGAGGCGCTTTCAAATCCTATATATAGCGCGAAACTCACAAATACGGCCAGTATGAAAGACACGATCTGGTTGGCCGTTAAACTAGATGCAAACACGCCTATGGCCGCGTAGGAGGCAACCAGGAATATCAATCCTAAATAGGATCCTGCTGTACTGCCCAGGTCTATATTTCCTGTTGGATTTCCCAGGGAATGTACAGCAACAACGTACAGTAGCGAAGGAATCAATGCAAGTACAGCAAGTGCAAGAACAGCCAGATATTTTCCAGCCACTATATTAAACTTGGATGTGGGCTTGGTTAACAGCATTTCAAAAGTACCCTGGCGTTTTTCTTCGGCAAAGCTCCGCATGCTAACCGCTGGAACCAGAAATAGAAAGATCCAGGGCGCGAGTGAGAAAAAAGGCGTTAGATCGGCAAAACCGTTATACAGGATATTGAACTCGCCCTTGAATACCCAAAGAAATAAGCCCGACACCAGCAAAAACAATCCGATAACGAGATATGCGGTTGCGGATGAAAAGAAGCTGTTTATCTCTTTTTTGAATATAGCGATCATCTACGGCAAACTTACAATTTTATCAACACTCCAGGCTTGAGGAGTTGAACTGAATAACAGCTTTGTTTTACCCCATACCCTGTTGAATAATTCGGAATTTCTATACTGATCGAGATGCTGTTCTGAATCCCAGATCGAATATGTAAAGAAAACATTCGGATCGGTTTTATCGCGATACAGTTCCAGTTGATTGCATCCACCATAGGCTCGTATTGCATCTTTACTGGAATCAAAGATATCCAGGAATTCTTCAATCCTGTCGCTTTCAAATGTCATTTTTACCAAACGTATGAACATGCTTTATTTATCGAGGAAATTAACCGTGACCGTATCCCGCGGGTTGAGGCCCATCAGGGTAGATGCACTTCCAACATTATCCGGGTTACCTTTGTAAACGGCGATTTCCAGATAATTCCCTGAATTAAATACTACTATCCCTTTTCCTTCCACGTTGCGTTTTTCCCGTGGAATATCGAAGTCAATGATGTCACTGTATTTGTTGAAGATAGTGGTGAATTTATAATTCCTTGCATGAACTTCAAATGACCTTCCTTTTCCGATATCTTTAAAGAATTTGCGCTTGATATTCGTGATGACATTTCCATAATTGTCGATGTAGATCACACTACCAATGATCTGGTTCTTCTCTTCATTTACAAAGGGAACAAGATCTCTTATCGGCTTGATCGTATCGGTGGCCTTGCCGATAACCTCCAAGGTCCCGCCACGGGCAATATGACAGGCCACTCTTACAAAAACATCAAGAACCGGAAAGCTTGTCTGGATCTTGTCATGAATATTGATCTCTACAATTTTCTCCGGGACAATCTCTGCACAGATCATACTCATGATACCATTATTCGCGCAAATAAAATAATGCCCGTCCAGCTTAAGGGCGATATGTTTGTTTTCCCGGTTCAATTCTGAATCAATACCAATGAGGTGTATGGTTCCCTTGGGAAAACTGCTGTAAGCATTGAATATTATGTATGCGGCCTCCGGAATGTTAAACGGTGAAACCGAGTGTGAGATATCAACAATTTTGGCGTCTGGTAGTTCACTGTAGATTTCACCTTTTATGGTTCCGGCATAATGATCTTTCTCCCCAAAATCGGTCGTAAGCGTGATGATCGCCATCGGCAAAACTGTTGATATTTTTTTAATTCTGATGCTCTAAATTTATGTACATTTGAGCATTACAAATCTAATAAATCCGAAACGATTTATATTATAAAATTCGCTGCTTTTGAATGAACTGATCGTGGAGCTAGAAGAGATCACACCAAAGGAATTTTTTGGTGCCCATAATTCTAATTTAGAGCTTTTAAAGACCTACTTTCCAAAGATAAAAATCGTAGCCAGGGGAAATAAGATCCGTGCTTTCGGTGATGAAGAAATGCTGGAGGAATTCGATAAGCGGTTGATGATGCTGCTTTCCCATTTTTCGAAATACAATAAACTGGATGAAAATATTATCGAGCGTGTTCTCACCAGTGAAAACAGCGATGACTATGCTACATCCGACGACAGTAATGACGTCCTGGTTCACGGTGTTTCAGGCCGTACAATAAAAGCGCAGACGGTTAATCAACGCAAACTCGTTGAAGCCATCCGGAAGAATGATATGGTCTTTGCCATCGGTCCTGCCGGTACTGGTAAGACCTATACCGGAGTGGCTCTTGCTGTAAGGGCTCTGAAGAACAAGGAAGTTAAACGCATCATACTCACCAGGCCTGCGGTGGAAGCCGGGGAGAACCTGGGCTTTCTGCCGGGTGACTTGAAAGAGAAGCTGGATCCCTATATGCAACCCTTATACGACGCCCTAAGGGATATGATCCCCAATGAAAAACTCGTTAATTACATTGAGAATGGGACCATCCAGATTGCGCCACTGGCATTTATGAGAGGTCGTACACTTGATAATGCATTCGTGATCCTGGATGAAGGGCAGAACACCACCCATGCCCAGATGAAAATGTTCCTCACGCGAATGGGAAAAAATGCGAAATTTTTACTGACCGGGGACCCTGGACAGATCGATCTTCCCAGGCGTACCATTTCAGGTTTAAAGGAAGCACTTTTAATTCTGAAAGGTGTAAAGGGTGTTGGAATTGTGCACCTGGATGATAAGGATGTCATCCGTCATAAATTGGTGAAAAAGATCATTGCAGCATATAAGAATATTGAGAACAGGAATTAATGCATAGTACAATCTTCGATACCAACTTTGAGTTTCCAGGGCAGTTAAAGGTTTATAAAGGAAAAGTGCGAGAGGTCTATTACCTCAGAAACGATCTCCTGGTAATGATCGCCACAGATCGGTTGAGTGCATTTGATGTTGTCATGCCTAAAGGAATTCCATATAAGGGCCAGATCTTGAATCAAATAGCGACCAAGATGATGAGCGCTACCGAGGATTTGGTTCCGAATTGGCTTATTGCAAGCCCCGACCCGAACGTGGCCATAGGGCATTTGTGTGAGCCTTTTAAAGTGGAAATGGTGATACGGGGGTATCTTTCGGGACATGCAGCCAGGGAGTACAATTCAGGCAAGCGTGAATTATGTGGGGTGCCCATGCCCGATGGCATGAAAGTCAATGACAGGTTTCCCGAACCGATAATTACGCCGGCAACCAAGGCCGAAAAAGGAAATCATGACGAAGACATAGCAAGGCAGGAGATCCTTGATCGCGGACTCGTTTCGGAGGAAGACTACAAAATACTTGAAGATTACACCAGGAAATTATTTAAGCGTGGTTCTGATCTTGCCGCAGCCAGGGGACTCATCCTGGTTGATACCAAATACGAATTCGGTAAGACCAGCGATGGAAAGATCGTACTGATCGACGAGATCCATACGCCGGACTCCTCGAGGTATTTCTATGCCGATGGTTATCAGGACAGGCAGGACAAAGCGATACCACAAAAGCAATTGTCGAAGGAATTCGTAAGGCAATGGTTGATCAGCAATGGCTTCCAGGGGCTTGAAGGTCAGAAGGTGCCTGATATGAGTGACGACTATATCAAAACCGTTTCTGACAGATACATAGAGTTATTTGAAAATATCACCGGCGATACTTTTGTTCGCTCAGATCTCAGCAACATTCATGAGCGGATAGAGAAAAATGTCTTAAATTTCCTTTCAAATTACCAACCGAACTGATGGAAAAAATCGACCAGCTAATTGCCGATTTTGCATCGGCAGTCTGGGGTCTGCCCTTGCTGGTCTTACTCGTTGGTGGCGGGTTGTATCTCCTGATTCGTTCCCGTTTCTTACCCTTTCAATTTATCGGTCATGCCATTCAGGTCCTTCGGGGAAAGTATGATGATCCCGATGATCCCGGCCAGATCAGTCATTTTCAGGCATTATCAACTGCCTTGTCATCTACTATTGGGATGGGGAATATTGCCGGCGTGGCAGTCGCCATAACAATTGGTGGTCCCGGAGCGGTATTCTGGTTGTGGATAAGTGCGGTTATCGGTATGTCTACCAAGTTCTTTACATCGACTCTTGCCATAATGTATCGTGGTAAAGACAGTGCAGGTGAATTGCAGGGTGGACCGATGTATTTTATAATGGAAGGACTGGGTCGAAATTGGAAGCCACTGGCTGTTTTCTTCAGTTTATGTGGACTGATAGGCGCTTTACCGGTGTTCAATGTAAATCAATTAACCCAGGCTATCAATGATATACTGCTTAAACCTAATGGAATTCAGGTTGATTTCTATTCTAACCTGATTGTAGGTGTTGTGCTCGTCATAATTACTGCGTTTGTGATCCTTGGGGGAATAACACGCATAAGTAAGACAGCTGCACGCCTGGTTCCAAGTATGGTATTGCTGTATTTTTTGTCTGTTTTGATAATATTAGCCGTGAATGCGTCTGAGGTACCGGGATACTTTAAACTGATCTTTACAGATGCCTTTGCAGCGGAGAATTATTCTGGCGATCCCTTTTTCGGAGGAATTCTTGGTGCTTTGATACTTCTCGGTATTCGTCGTGGGGCATTTTCCAATGAGGCAGGAATAGGGACTGCACCACTGGCGCATGGAGCCGCCAAGACTGATGAACCTGTAAGAGAGGGGCTTGTTGCCATGCTGGGACCTGCCATAGATACCCTTATCGTATGTACCCTAACGGCTATGACCATATTGGTTACAGGGGTCTGGCAAACCTCAGATGATAATGGAGTTAGCCTGACGGCATCGGCTTTTGAGGCATCTATTCCAGGATATGGTAAATACCTGCTGCTGGCCTGCATTGCCGTTTTCAGTATATCATCGCTGTTCTCGTATTCTTATTATGGCACCAAATGCCTTTCCTTTTTGATTGGAGCCAAACACAAATACCTCTACAATTACTTCTATATCATCAGCATTCTTTTAGGTGCCACCACCTCGCTGAGCATGATGATCAATTTGATTGACGGCTTCTTCGCACTGATGGCAATTCCAACGATGACGGCCACTGTAATAATGGCGCCCCGGGTAGTCAGGGAAATCAAAGCCTATAAAGAAAGATTACGGTCTGATAAAGTTTAAAAGTCATGACTTTTATCATTGAATGAATTGATAAAAGGTACGTAATTTGTGTTTCATGCGGGCCGCTGTAAATCAGACCCTTTCAAGTAAAGTTAATATCAACAAAATATCAGAAAATGAGTAATTATCACATCAAAAGCCTTGAAGAATATTTTCAGGTGTATCGTAAATCTGTGAACGATCCAGAATTATTCTGGTCGGAAATAGCAGAAGAACATTTTTCCTGGCGAAAGCACTGGGACAACGTTTTCAGCTGGGATTTTAGCAAGCCGGAGGTGAAGTGGTTTGAAGGCGCTAAATTGAATATAACAGAGAACTGTCTCGACAGGAACTTGCGTATCAGAGGTGATAAAACAGCTATTATTTTTGAACCGAACGACCCTGAAGAGGAAACCGAATATATCACCTATAGCCAGCTTCATAAACGGGTTTGCACATTTGCGAACGTGCTTAAAGATGAGGGCATCGAAAAGGGTGATCGCGTATGTATTTATTTGCCAATGATTCCTGAACTGGCCATTGCATTGTTGGCCTGCGCCAGGATCGGGGCCATCCACTCGGTAGTGTTTGCAGGATTCTCTTCAACAGCGCTTGCCACGCGTATAAATGACTGTGATGCGAAAATGGTGATTACATCCGATGGTTCTTTCCGTGGGAAGAAAATCACCAATCTTAAGGGAATTGTAGATGATGCATTGAAAGACACTCCCGGTGTTAAAACCGTTCTCGTCGTAAAACGAACAAACAATAACATCAAGATGGAAAAGAAACGCGATAAGTGGCTTCAACCTTTACTTGATGCAGCTTACAGCGATTGCTCATCTGAGATCATGGATGCAGAAGATCCATTGTTCATTCTTTATACCTCCGGTTCTACGGGTCAACCCAAAGGTATGATGCATACTACGGCAGGATATATGGTTTATGCCGGTTACTCGTTTAAGAATGTCTTTAATTATACCGAAAATGATGTGTACTGGTGTACGGCAGATATCGGCTGGATAACCGGACATACATATATAGTGTACGGACCACTCTTAAACGGTGCGACAACCATTATGTTCGAAGGTGTGCCCAGTTATCCTGATTACGGCAGGTTCTGGCAGATTGTTGAAGAGCATAAGGTTAATCAATTTTATACAGCACCAACCGCCATTCGCGCGTTGGCCAAGGAAGATCTCGAGTATACCAGCAAATATGACCTGTCATCTCTTAAGGTATTAGGATCTGTAGGAGAGCCGATAAATGAAGAGGCCTGGCATTGGTATAACGAAAACATAGGTAAGAAAAAATCGCCTATTGTAGATACCTGGTGGCAAACAGAGACCGGTGGAATTATGATATCTCCTATACCTTATGTAACACCAACTACACCGACCTTCGCAACTTTGCCATTACCAGGTATTCAACCTGCACTTATGGATAGTGAAGGAAATGAGTTGAAAGGCAATCAGGTTGACGGAAACCTTTGCGTGAAATTCCCATGGCCGGCCATGGCAAGAACCATCTGGGGAAATCATGAACGCTATCGCGATACTTATTTTTCTGCTTATCCCGGTATGTATTTCACCGGTGATGGTGCTATGCGGGATGAGGTTGGGTACTATAGGAT
>JABDPL010000121.1 GCA_013042825.1 Flavobacteriaceae bacterium
GAATGAGAGGGTTCATCTGTGAGATCCCGTCCGCTTTTGCTTTTAAAACGGGAAGCACAAATACCGATGGCATCCGGACCGGAAATCCGGATAACCGCTATAGCGCCGGTTCCGGGTGCGGTTGCCAGGGCAATTATGTTTTCGTTCACATCCATAAGATATGCGTTGCTGCAAAAGTAAGAAATAGCAGGGCATTTATCTTTGGCAATTTTGTGGGTTGAAAAAGTCTTTTAACATGATATTTTTTTTAATCCGATTATATTTGCTAAAAATTACACATCATGAAAAAGTTGATCCCAGTTTTAGTTATTACCGCTATGTTGGTTTTTTCCTGCCAGGAAGAGAAAAAATCTGAACCGGTTCTCAATCCGGATGAGTATGTGATCGAGGTTTCCGGGAAGGGCATTTTCAATGGAATCAGAAGCCAGATATATATCGATGAAAGCCGGGGCAGGCCATTTACTTTGGATACAGCTATGTTTGTAAATGAAATCGCCACCTTTAAGGGAATCCTTAAAGAACCCCGATTTGTGCAGTTATCTATTAATGGTGTTAAGGGAAGCCTTCAATTTGTACTTGGGCCCGGCCTCAGTAAGATCGAGGCATACAAGGATAGCTTACAAACATCAGTCATATCGGGTAACGACCTGAATGCGGGTTATATGTCCTACAGATCGGCATATGATGAACTTAGAAAAAACTCTGCCAAAGCCAGAAGAGATGCCATAAGGCTGAGGAATTCAAGTGATACAACGGGCTACCAGTCGAGTTATAATACTTCGGAGAGCCTGAATGCTGAATTAGAGGCGTTCAATGATAATTACGTCCTTGACCATGGCGATGAGGAATTTGCCCTGATCCTGCTGGAATCGGAAATGAAGACGCGTCCGGGTCAGGAACTGGATTTGTTTTTAAAGAAATATGAAGCTGTGAAACAACACCTGGATAAACATAGCTCGTATAAACGAAAACAAAGTAGAATCGAACGTTATATCGAACGCCTTGAAGCCATAGCCCAGGTTGATATCGGAAATATCGCTCCCGATTTTACGGCGCCAACGCCCGATGGTAAAACACTATCCCTGAGTGATATCAGGGGAAAGGCAACGATCATCGACTTTTGGGCATCCTGGTGCGGACCATGCCGCAGGGAAAATCCGAATGTGGTAAGGATCTATAATAAGTACCATGACAAGGGTCTGGAGATCATTAGCGTTTCACTTGATCGCCATAATATGATGAACCAGTGGCTTGAGGCTATTGAAAAAGATAAACTCAACTGGCATCATGTGTCAAACCTGAAATATTTCCAGGATCCCATCGCCTTAACATATAATGTATCGGCTATTCCGGCCACATTCATACTTGATGAGGAGGGACGTATCGTCGCCAAAAAATTAAGAGGAAAGGCCCTGGAAGCCCAGATCGCCAGCATGCTTGACTAGTAGCTTGCGTCATTAAATATGGCCTAAGCGCCTCATCACATAAAGAATGAAAATAGGAATGGCTAAAAGGGCAACCATGAGGGGTTGTTCCTCGAAAAGCCAACTGGCCAGAACCAAGGTTATGACATAGCCACCCACGGCCCCGCCAAAGTGCGCGTCGTGGCCTATATTTCCGACCCGGTTTTTCATCCCGTATATCGAATACAGCAGATAGGCGATTCCAAAAACATAGCCTGGTATAGGAACCGGAATAAAAAACATATACAATCGCATTTCCGGATGCAGCAAAATGGCAGAATATAGAATTCCCGTTACCGCCCCGCTGGCACCAACTGCACTGTAATGATATTCCTCTTTGTGGAAATATAGGGACAACAGATTCCCCAATATCAGACTTCCGAAGTAAATTATAAGAAAGCCAACAGAGCCCAGGTAGGATATAACTTCATCGGCAAAGAAATAAAGGGTGAACATATTGAAGAACAGGTGCATATTGTCTACATGCAGAAAACCCGAACTCAGCATTCGAATTTGTTCACCACGACGCACACCACCAACATTGAACTTGTATTTCTCAAAGAAAGAAAAGTCACTGAATCCCTTTAACGAGACCATTATATTGGCCAATATGACCACTATGGTAACGACATCTAATTTGCTCATATGTTCTTAAACGTAAAACGTCAAAAATACGTGATTTTTTTATTTTAAATTTCAATACACCCTGCTGAAAAAAAATCATGGATTAACGAAGTGGTTCCTGAAGTGAAACTAAATTTTGTATGTTTTTTTAAGAAACAAAATTTAGTTTTTACAGAAGAAATATAGCATATATTTGCCAAAAGAATTTTCGTGCAGCGCCTGGTTTATATATTGGTTTACCCCCTGCTTTACTTGGTTTCATTACTACCGTTCAGATGTTTGTATATACTGTCTGACCTGGTTTTTATTTTGGTGTATTATGTTATCGGGTACAGGAAAAAAGTGGTTACCGATAATCTCAAACTGGTCTTTCCGGATAAATCCGTCACTGAAATAAAATCGATAAGGAAGCGCTTTTACCGGCATATGTGTGACCTTTTCCTGGAAATGATCAAATCTATTACTGTGAATCCCTCGGCTCTTGTCAGGCGGTTTCAAGTAAAGAATCCTGAAGAGCTGCATCGGCTCGAAAGCAAGGGAAAAAGCTTTGTTATCATGTTCGGGCACTATGCCAGTTACGAGTGGTCTAACGTTGTCGGGAATTATATTAATTACGAGGGCTACACCATTTATAAGCCGCTGAAAAACATATATTTTGATCGTCTGGTCAAGAGAATCCGTTCCAAATTCAATGTCGGGCTCATCAGTTCACGCGAAGCGGTCAATACTGTAAAGACTATTGCGGAGAGGGGTAAGCCGTCCATCATTGGATTTATCAGTGATCAAAGTCCGAAATCCCCCAAACGCTATCACCGAATCGATTTTATGGGCATATCGGTTCCCTGTTTTACCGGTGCTGAAACATTAGCCAAGCAATTTAGTTTTCCGGTTGGATATTTAAAGATCGAGAAAGTCAAGCGCGGTTATTATGAAGTCGAGATCATTACCCTTGCCGATGATCCACAGTCTTACCCCGATTTTGAGATAACGGAAAAATTCACCCGGGCCCTGGAAGAACAGATCCGTAATGCCCCTGAATATTATCTCTGGACACACAAGCGATGGAAGCATCGCAAATCCTGAATGAATTTATTCCAGATTAAAGATCGAACCAGGAGGATATCTTCTCAAGTCGTTCCTTCGGGAGGAAATCTTTATGAATGAATTCGTTGGTACTGGAATCGTAGGTATAGTCCTTTCCCCATTCGTCGTGGTTACGGGCCAGTCCCTTGATAGCCCTACAAACCAGATCTACCTCCTTACAAGTGGTTGTAGGATGGATCGACAATCGTATCCAACCGGGTTTCCTGGCCAGGTCACCGATGGAGATCTCATTGGTAAGCTCATGTGATAATTCATGGTCTACATGAAGCAGGTAATGTCCGTAAGTTCCTGCACAGCTGCATCCGCCGCGGGTTTGAATACCGAAACGGTCATTGAGCAGTTTCACTCCGAGATTGTAATGCAGCTCATCGATGTAGAAGGATATCACACCCAGCCTGTCACGGTGCTGAGGCGCCAGAATATTAAGGTTTTCCACACCTTCCAATTCATCAAAAATATGTTCAACGATCTCGTGTTCCCGTTGAAGCATTTTTTCAACACCCATCTGCTCCTTTAATTTGATAGCCAGAGCAGCTTTAATCGTCTGTAAAAATCCGGGGGTGCCGCCATCTTCGCGATCTTCTATATCATCTATGTAGCGATGTTCGCCCCAGGGGTTGGTCCAGCTCACAGTGCCTCCACCCGGGCAATCCGGGATCATGTTGTGATAGAGTTTTTTATTGAATACAAGTACACCGCAGGTACCAGGCCCGCCGAGAAATTTATGTGGAGAAAAGAAGATGGCATCGAAATACGCCTGGGGGTCTTCGGGATGCATATCGATATCGACATACGGACCTGCACAGGCAAAATCAACAAAACACACACCACCATTTTGATGCATGAGTTTAGCAATATCATGGCAGGGAACGCGAATTCCGGTAACATTTGAGCCACCTGTAATCGATGCGATCTTTATGGTATGATCCTTATACTTGTTTAATAG
>JABDPL010000129.1 GCA_013042825.1 Flavobacteriaceae bacterium
TTGATCCACCAGGTGCATTTTCTGTGGTAAACTCAACATCTACACTGGTTGTTCCCCATACGAAAGCAGCCATATCTGAAGGGCTTGTAATGGTAATAGATGGCACCGTTGAACAACCGATAAAAGAACCTAAGGTTCCCCAGCCGGAATCACTTGCTCCCACAATCCACTCCGAATTAGCAGCATCAGTCCCAAAAGATCCGAGGGGTACCGGATTGGGAGAGCAAACGGATGATTTTCTTGTTAAGGTATGATTTTGTGTTCCATTGGTAACGCCGGCCACATCCCAACCGCTACCCGGGTCACCCTGAAGATCTCCAAGAATATCTATAAGGGTATAAGTACTGGCCGTAGCACCGGCTAATGTTAAGGCGTAAGCATCGTCTCCATTACTGAGAAATTCAAAGAAAAGATCGGCCTGGCTGGTAATTGCCGGGTCAGCATCAATATCGGCTATAACATATACATCGCCATCGGCAAGAATAGTACCTGGAGAAAAAGTAATATTATCGGGGAAATCGAACTGATTAAAAGTATCACATCCGTTCGAACAGGATGAAACCGAGTAATTTCCGAGATCGACATCAGATCCTGTACCATTGTAAATTTCAAGAAATTTATTTTGAGCGGATCCCTCACCATATTTACTGATAAGCAGATCAGTAGTCTGACTAAAGCTCAATACAGTGAATAATGAAAATAATACAGCGTAAAGTTTTTTCATAATGATTCAAATTAAATTAGTACTCAAATATAGTAAGAAAATCGCCGAATTCAGTTGTTATCCCACTCAGTTCGTGCTATTTTACAAAAACTTAATAAAATGCGAGAGTACTAATTGGGCAATTCTTTCAAACCTTTAATTCACGGTGTATTCAATGTTACCTAAATGTTATATTAAGTCACTAATGAAATCGTTTGCGTGATTAGTTTTATATTTAGCAATCAAAGACTATTAAATTAATTGATGAAGGAAAAAGACATTAAGATTCTTCTTGTGGATGATGAACCGGATATTCTTGAGATTGTCGGTTTTAACCTGTCAAAAGCAGGATACCAGGTTATTACGGCAGAGAACGGTTCAGAGGGTGTAAAAAAAGCCAAAAAGGAGAAACCTCAGCTCATTATACTTGATGTCATGATGCCTGAAATGGACGGTATTGAGGCATGTGAGCAGATCAGGGAAATACCCGAACTGAGAGATAGCATCGTAACCTTCCTTACGGCTCGCGGTGAGGATTATTCACAGGTTGCAGGATTTGAAGCCGGTGCAGATGATTATATCACCAAACCGATAAAACCAAAGGTACTTGTATCTAAAGTTAAAGCCCTGCTTAGGCGTTTAAAGAACGAGGAAAAAGAAGAAAATGTACTCAAAATCGGCGATCTTATCATAGACCGGGATGAGTATAAAATCGTTTTTAAAGGTGAAGAAATCGTTCTCCCGAGAAAAGAATTCGAATTGCTATCTTTGTTAACATCAAAGCCCGGAAAGGTTTTTAAACGTGAAGAGATCCTCGATAAGGTCTGGGGCAACGAGGTGGTTGTCGGTGGCAGGACCATTGATGTTCATATCAGGAAACTACGCGAGAAAATAGGTAATAAATCATTCAAAACAGTGAAGGGCGTTGGCTATAAGTTTGTGAGTTAATGTCGCGTTCATTCAAGAAATCCTACAAATTTGCTTTTAAATCTGCAGTACTGATAAGTATTGTGATCACACTCATCCTGAGTGTTTTTTTGTATTTGTTCTTTCAACTAGAGCCGACTCCTTTATTGATGTTCATGATGGCGAGTTTTATACTGTCTTTCCTGATCATTCAATTTAGGGTAGAACACTTCATTTATAAACGGATAAAACGGATTTATGACGACCTCACCTTGCTGGAGTCCAGTACATTTAGAAGAGATCAGATCACGACCGATATGGCTACCTTAACTGAGGAAATAGATCGATATGCACAAAATAAAAAGCTGGAGATCGAAACTTTGAAAGTCAGGGAAGAATACAGAAAAGAGTTTATGGGAAATGTGTCTCATGAATTGAAAACTCCATTGTTTACAGTACAAGGATATATATCCACTCTGCTTGACGGTGCTGTTGATGATCCTAAATTGAGGAAGAAATATCTCAAGCGGGCTGATAAAGGAGTCGAACGTCTCATATATATTATCAAGGATCTTGATATGATCACCAAACTGGAAGTTGGTGACCTGAGCCTCGACATGGAAAAATTCGACATTGTTGAGCTTATTCAGAATGTCTTCGAGATGTTTGAAATGAAAGCTGCCAAGAAAAAGATCAGCCTGGTGTTCGACATGGACTATCACGACCCGATCATGGTGGTTGGTGATAAGGAGCGAATTCAGCAGGTCCTGTCAAATCTTGTTGTGAATTCTATAAAATACGGACGAGTGAAGGGTACTACCGAAGTGAGCATCGAAAACCTGATCAAGAATAAGGTTATCGTGAGGGTAACCGATAATGGTGAAGGCATAGAGGAGGAGAACATTCCGCGCCTATTCGAACGATTTTATCGCGTTGATAAGAGCGGTTCCAGAAAAGAAGGTGGTTCTGGATTAGGCCTGGCCATTGTAAAACATATTATTGAAGCTCACGATGAGAAGATATATATTGAAAGCGAGTATGGCGTTGGAAGTGAGTTCTCATTTACCCTCGAAAAGGCCGAATAACTTTTGTATATCGGAATGACCGTCAAGGACTTTAAATCCGGAATAATCCTTTACCCTATCCAGTTGATCAACGCTAAAATCATCCTGATCACAACTCGGGAAAATACCATTTTCATCTAAACGCCTGGCGAGATATTCTTGTTCATACTGACCGGGAGTAGGAATAAAGAAAGCCCTTTTCCTCAACTTGGCGAGGTCAAGTATGGTGGTATATCCCGATCGGGATAAGACCATCGCACTACTGTTTAAGGCTTTTTCGAGTTCTTCACTGGTCATATAATTAAACACAGTGATATTGCAGGATGTAAAGAATTCCTGCTCAGGCTCAACCTTGCCCAGCACCATCAATACCTTCCCCTTGAATGATCTCAATTCTTCTAGTAGCCTCTCCTCCAAAATACTGCGTTGTGGTTCTGGCCCTGATAAAATTACTAGCAGGTCAGTTTTTATCGGTAACCGCTGATGTTTAAACCTACTGAGTATCCCCAGATAATGGGTTGGAACAGCATACTCATCAAGATGGCCTAATTTTCCACTCAAACTGGGCTCTTCCCTCACATCAGGAACCCAACAGGCATCGAATTTCCTGATATAATTCAGATGTAATTTACTGCTTATCCAGGTCGTGTCTCCACTGAGCACACTGAGCTGGTGGGTAATTATGACCGACGGAATGTTTTTATACCGAACTCCCAGGCGGTTATCTGATATTATTCCTTTGATGTCATATTCTGAAACCAGCTGTTTTACCTGCTTCTTCTCCTTTTTGATAGCCTTCAATATCTTAGGAGATTTACTTATGAGTTTCAATTTGAAGCTTTTTCCTGATTTAGTATAGGTAATATCATAAGTGGCCAGTTCAAATGATTTTAGCCGGGGGAATTCCTTTCGAAGTAATTCAAGAGCAATACCGTCGCTGGCAATAATCGGTTCGTATCCGCTTGAAATCAACGCACGTATTATCGGTATACATCTGGTGGCATGGCCCAATCCCCAATTCAAAGGCGCAACTAATATTCTGGAATTCGTCGACATCGTCTAAAGATAATGCTAAATTGTTTGTTTAATTTTACCCAAATTTTAAGAAATGGGTAGCAAGAACAAGCTTAAACGCTTTAAGGAAAATGAAACCTTCGATAATGTTTACCAACCATCACGGGAGGAACTGTTGTCAGGGAAATTTCATTTAAAAGGCTTATGGCGTGAGCTGGTCTTTAAGAATGCAAACCCGATTGTCCTGGAATTAGGTTGCGGTAAAGGTGAATATACGGTTGGACTGGCTCAAAGGGATCCGGAATCAAATTACATCGGGATCGATATAAAAGGGGCTCGTTTCTGGAGAGGTGCAAAAACAGCCCTTGAGAACGACATGCATAACGCAGTATTTCTTAGAATTCAGATCGAATTGATCGCACTGGCATTCGAAAATAATGAAGTCGATGAGATTTGGATAACCTTTCCTGATCCTCAAATAAAGTACAAACGCACCAAGCACCGGATGACCAATACCAATTTTCTAAATAGGTATAAAAAAATTTTGAAACCTGACGGCCTGTTGCATTTGAAGACCGATTCGGAATATATGCATGGGTATACCCTTGGTTTATTGCATGGTGAGGGACATGAGGTTCTGTATTCTAATCACGATATTTATAACAATGCCGGTTGCCCGGATGAGGTTACAAGCATCCAGACCTTCTATGAACAACAGTTTTTAGAGCAAAACAAACCAATTACATATATTAGATTCAAATTAAACTGAAGATTTGGATATAACAATTGTATTCCTTCTCGGACTTATCATATCACTAATAGGAGTTATTCCGCCGGGACTACTTAATATGTCGGCGGCTAAAATCAGCCTGAAGGAAGGGGCCATGCATGGCATTATGTTCTCAGTTGGCGTTTGTGTTATCGTATGTGCACAAACCTTTATAGCGGCCATATTCTCGCGCTATCTAAGCAATCATCCGGACGTGATCGATATACTGAAGCGTGTTGCATTCGTTATCTTTGTCCTTATCACTATCTATTTTCTGGTTCTGGCACGAAAACAGCCGAAAACGAGCATGCCAAGCCCGAGTAAGAGCAAACAAAATCGTTTCTTTCATGGCATGTTCCTTTCCAGTTTGAATGTCTTTCCCATTCCTTATCAATCTTATATGACCCTGACGATATCATCATTCGGATGGATGACCTTCGATCGGGTGGGAATAGGGTCTTATGTCGCAGGATCAGCTTCAGGAACATTTATTATGCTCTATATTTATATTTTCTTTTTTGATAAGATCAAGGATAAAGCGTTTACAACGCAGAAAAATATGAATTTCATAATTGGCACCATCACTGGGCTGGTAGCTTTATTTACTCTGATCAACATTATACGGGAGCTATAGATGAAAGAGGAAACCCTCAGCTTTTTTGAGCGCGTATATGATGTGGTGCGATTGATACCGTATGGCCGGGTTACCAGCTACGGCGCCATAGCACGATATCTGGGTGCGGCCAGAAGTGCGAGAATGGTCGGCTATGCTATGAATGCGTCACATACCAGGAATGTACCGGCCCATCGTGTGGTTAATCGAAAAGGCCTGCTTACGGGTAAGTTTCATTTTGATGGCACTAAGCTGATGCAACAGTTATTGGAAAATGAAGGGATAGTTATAAAGGATAATCAGGTACGGGATTTCGAATCCAGATTTTGGGATCCTGCGGTTGAATTGAATAAATAATTTCCGCTGATTTTTAAATAGATCAAAACGATATGGAATCTTTCCGTTCTTTAATGATAAGCCGTACTTTTGTACTTTAGAATATTTCTTAATAATAGACGTGGCAAAACTAAACAAACAAGATATAGTCGAAGCGCTAAAGTCGATATCAGCACCTGGTGAAGGTGGTAATGTGATCGATAGTGGCGCCGTAAAGAATGTGGTGACCTTTGCAGATGAGGTCATCGTTGACATCACAATTTCCAATCCGAGCCTGCAGGCAAAGAAGCGGGTAGAGGTTGATATCATGAAAACCATTCATGACAAGGTACACGAAAAGGCCAAGGTAACGGTGAATGTTAAGGTTGATGCTCCTGCTGCTCCCCAACCGGGTTCAATTAAAGGGAATCCTATTCCTGGGATAACCAATATCATCGCTGTAGCATCGGGAAAAGGCGGTGTTGGCAAATCAACTATAACCGCGAACCTTGCGGTCACCCTGGCTAAAATGGGATTCAAGGTTGGTGTTTTAGACGCCGATATTTATGGTCCGTCTATACCGCTGATGTTTGATGTGGTGGAAGCAAGGCCCCTTGCTGTTGAGGTTAACGGCACTTCAAAAATGCAGCCCGTTGAGAATTATGGCGTTAAGATTCTTTCTATCGGATTTTTCACCAAGCCCGACCAGGCTGTTATCTGGAGAGGACCGATGGCGGCGAAGGCGTTAAACCAAATGATCTTTGACGCGGCCTGGGGAGCACTTGATTTTCTCCTGGTTGACCTTCCTCCAGGGACCGGCGACATTCATTTGAGTATTATGCAGTCCCTTCCAGTAACTGGCGCCGTTGTGGTAAGTACACCCCAGGTGGTAGCCCTTGCCGATGCGAGAAAAGGCGTCGCTATGTTTCAGCAGGAAAATATCAACGTTCCAGTTTTGGGAATCGTTGAGAATATGTCGTATTTCACTCCGGAAGAATTACCGGACAATAAATACTACATTTTCGGGCAGTCGGGCGCTAAAAACCTTGCAGAGGATCTCGATGTAAGACTGCTCGGAGAGATTCCTCTTGTGCAGAGTATTAGGGAAGCAGGGGATATTGGAAGGCCAGCGGCTTTACAAAGCTCAACTGTACTTGTCACGGCTTTTGAGGACCTTACAAAAAATATGGTGGAAGAAGTCGTTCGCAGAAATGAAGACCTGCCGCCTACAGAGGCCATTAAGATAACTACAATGGCTGGTTGTTCGGCTGTTAAAAAATAATTATGTCTAGCGAAGAACTCAAAAAGAATGTAGAAAAAGCGCTTGAAGAAATACGACCATTTCTTGAAAGTGACGGTGGTGATATTTCGCTGGTAGAGATCGAAGATGATAAATTGGTAAAGGTTCAATTACTGGGAGCCTGCACCAATTGCACTGTAAATCAAATGACCCTTCAATCAGGGGTCGAGATGACGATAAAGAAATACGCACCCCAGATTGAACGGGTCATCAATGTAAATTAAGTCTCAAGGGCCGGGTCAGGTGAAAATTTCCTAACCAGTTAACCGTAATTCCCTTTACGAGAAAACCTGTTCTTTTCTCATAAATGAATCCAGGTTATTAGCCAGTTCATAACATCGACTTATTCTTGAATTGCAATAATCAGAACTGTCTGTATGCGACTCGCAAGCATGTCCGGATAAATTGATCTGCTCGAAGTTCCTGTTTAACTCTTTGCATTTGGAATACATGCGGTCAACATCAGGATAATCCCTGGGATCGATATCATTTTGAATCAGGTAACCCTTGAGATAATTTTCAATAGCTATATGTGAGTTCTGGCAAACCAAGTAGCTTACGACATCTTCTTCGGGACGATAAAGCTCATCGCTGGCCTGCTTCAGTTTGCTTTTAGCCTCTTCAAAATATGGCTTTGCAGCGGTTCCCATAGTGATTCCATTTATATTAAATATTATCGCTATTTAACAGATTGTAAGTCCAGTATCGCTCCTGAAACTACATTTTTCTATAAATATCCAAACGTTCCCATTTGGTATCAACCTCTTCCTTGGCCTGTTCAAGAAGCATAGCTCCCAATTCGGCATTTTCCTTGACCACTCTCGTGAATCTAGTCTCATTGTACATAAATTCCTCAAGTGGCAGTGTAGGCTCTTTAGAATCTAATTTGAACTTCTTGCCCTTTGGTTTAGCAGGATCGAACCTGAATAGTGGCCAATATCCTGATTTTACGGCTCTTGACTGTTGCAAGGCGCCGTCCTTAAGATCGTACCCGTGTTCACCACAATGTGAATAAGCAATGATAATCGATGGTCCAGGATATGCGGCCGCCTCCTCAATAGCCTTTAAGGTTTGCTGGTCTTTTGCACCCATGGCAACCTGGGCAACATATACATTTTCATAGGATATAGCCTGTAAGGCCAGGCTTTTCTTACTGGTTCGTTTACCGGAAACTGAGAATTTAGCGCTTGCACCTAGAGGTGTTGCTTTTGATGTTTGTCCACCGGTGTTTGAATACACTTCTGTATCAAGAACCATGATGTTGATATTCTCGCCTGATGCCAGTATGTGGTCTACACCACCATAACCGATATCATAGGCCCAGCCATCGCCACCTATCACCCAAACAGCCTTTTTTCTCAGATATTCAGATAATTGAGCAAGTTTGGCAGCCTGTGGATCATCCTTCAATCCTTTGAGAATTGAATCAAGCTTATCGATATCCTCGTGTTTTTTCGCTTTTTCCAACTCTGATGTTTCGGCATTTGAAAGAATAGACTCAACAAGATCACTTCCAACCTTGTCTTCAAGGCCTTGCAACAGATCAACTGCGATCTCCTGTTTTTTGGTCAGGGCTAATCGCATACCAAGTCCGAATTCGGCATTGTCCTCAAACAAGGAGTTTGCCCAGGCCGGACCGCGATCATAAGCGTTGGTCTTGTAAGGCGTTGTTGGTAAATTACCACCATAGATCGATGAACAACCCGTTGCATTCGCTATCATGATGCTGTCTCCATAGAGTTGTGTGAGCATTTTGATATAAGGAGTCTCGCCGCATCCTGAACAGGCTCCGGAAAATTCAAACAACGGTTCAAGGAATTGCGACCCTTTAACATTGGTTATCTGAAGCGCTGTGCGATCGTAATCGGGTAAATCGATGAAATAATCCCAATTGGTATTTTCCGCGACCTCAACATCAAGCTTCTTGTGCATGTTGATTGCCTTAAAGTTCTCGACCTCTTTACTGATAGCCGGACAAACAGCTACACAAAGATCACATCCTGTGCAATCCTCTGGCGAAACCTGCAATACATAAGATTCGGTTTCAGAGGTAAATGGTCGGCCCTTGGCAGGAACTGCCTTGAGGGTATCAGGAGCATCGGCAAGAACATTATTTGTAACGACCTTCGCACGAATAGCGGCATGCGGACATATGGCGACACACTTATTACATTGCGTACAAAGGTTTTCATCATCCCAAACCGGTATGAAATCGGCAATACCGCGTTTTTCATACTGGGTTGTACCTGTTGGAAAAGTTCCGTCAACAGGGAATGCACTTACGGGTAATTCATCACCGCGACCGGCCATGATCTTACCGAGAACTTCCCTGACAAAGGGATCCATATCACCTGTAAGCGAAGGCTTGAACTCCTCTGTACTGGTAACCTTTTTCGGGTAATCAACCTTCTGAAGGTTCTCAAGGGACTTATCAACAGCGTTGAAGTTCATTTGAACGATCTTATCCCCTTTGTGGGAGTAAGATTTCACAATGGCATCCTTGATCTTTTTGATCGCTTCCTGCTGCGGAAGAATTCCTGATATAGCGAAGAAGCAAGTCTGAAGGACGGTATTGGTGCGCTTACCTAATTTGGCCTCATGTGCGACCTGGGTAGCGTCAATTACATAGAATTCAAGATCGTGATCGATGATCTCCTCCTGAATAGTATGCGGAAGTTTATCCCATATCTCTTCATTTGAATAAGGAGAATTCAATAGGAAAGTTCCGCCTTGTTTAATATTCTTCAGTATGTCATATTTCTCAATAAAGTTAAACTGGTGACATGCGATGAAATCAGCCTTGTGGATCAAGTAGG
>JABDPL010000135.1 GCA_013042825.1 Flavobacteriaceae bacterium
CTATAACTCTATAGAAGATAGGAGGAAACCCCTTGGTGGATCGCAAAAGGATTCAGGATCGGACATTAGCAAAGTCGACCGGCCCAAACCATTTTAGTATGATACGATATATACATGATTACCCGCCGGCTTTTTCTTTTAATTCTTATAAAGTTTACTACATTTGCCGCTTCTAAAAACGGAGCATACATAAATACAATATCTGTCTGCCTGCGGTTACTCCGCCATAATTTTCGACCCCGACTTGTCGCATATGATTCGATAATAACCACTTCAGCATTCATGTATTAATAATTTAAATCAAATGGAAATCCATTTGTAACGATGCCATTATGAGAAAATATTTAAACCTGTTTGATTTTAAACAAAAAGTAGATTATAAAACCGAGGTCTTATCCGGTCTCACGGTGGCCATAGCATTGATCCCAGAGGCAGTTGCCTTTGCTTTGATAGCCGGTTTATCACCCCTAACGGGTCTTTACGCAGCGTTCGTAATGGGATTGGTTACCTCTGTTTTGGGTGGTCGTCCCGGAATGATCTCAGGTGCCACCGGGGCAATTGCGGTTGTGATCGTTAGCCTGGCAATTTCTCACGGACCCGAATACGTGTTTGCAACCGTTGTTTTAGCCGGAATCATACAGGTACTTGCAGGCGTATTGAGATTAGGAAAGTTAATGCGATTAGTACCCCATCCTGTGATTTTTGGCTTTGTCAACGGCTTGGCAATCATCATATTCATGTCCCAACTCGATCAGTTTAAGGATGCATCAGGTGAGTGGTTAAACGGGCCAGCCTTATACATCTTGCTTGGGCTGGTGTTTTTAACCATGCTGATCATTTGGGGCCTACCAAAGCTGACAAAGGTTATTCCCTCATCATTGATCGCCATTTTAGTCGTTTCCGGGATTGTAATCGGATTCGGTATCCAAACCAAAACCGTTGGTGATATCGCTTCAATCCAGGGTGGATTTCCGCCATTACATATTCCGAAGGTACCCTTCAGTCTTGAAACCCTTGGTTTGATATTCCCATACGCCGCAATCGTAGCAGGCGTTGGATTGATTGAGAGTTTATTAACCCTGAATATCATTGATGAAATTACTGAAACCCGTGGCAGGGGTAATAAGGAGGCGGTGGCCCAGGGGGCAGCAAATATCCTGTCCGGTGTTTTTTCCGGAATGGGCGGATGCGCCATGATAGGCCAGAGTCTGATCAATATTTCCAATGGTGCACGCGCAAGACTTTCAGGAATTGTTGCCGCTGTTGCTTTGTTGATCTTTGTCATGTTCGGTGCAGGTTTGATCGAACAACTGCCGATGGCTGCTCTTACGGGTTTGATGATCATGGTGGCCATAGGAACCTTTGAATGGGCAAGTTTAAAAACCTTCAACAGAATGCCGAAATCAGACATATTTGTCATGGTGGTGGTTACCCTTGTCACGGCTGTTCTTCATAACCTGGCGTTAGCGGTAGTCATCGGTGTCATTATAGCGGCATTGGTTTTCGCCTGGGATAATGCCAAACGTATTCGTGCGCGGAAGTCAATTGACGACCAGGGCATCAAGCATTATGAGATCTACGGACCGCTATTCTTCGGTTCTGTTGCCGTATTTAATGAAAAGTTTGATATTCAGAACGACCCCAAGGAGATCATCATAGATTTTATGGAAAGCCGCGTTGTTGATATGTCGGCAATTGAGGCCCTGAATAAGCTAACCGAACGCTACTTAAAGGTGGGTAAAAAGGTCCATCTCAGGCATTTGAGCCCGGATTGCCAGCGATTGCTCAAAAATGCTGATAAAATCATTGATGTGAACGTGCTGGAAGACCCGAATTATAAAGTTGTGGTCGATAAAATTTGATGCGCAGAGTCATTATTTCTACTTTTATATTATAGATATTTCTTATTCTGTTTTTTTAACAATACTTTGTGAATAGTTTATATATGAAACATGATAAAAGTCATTGGTTTATATTTATAACAATATTACATTTAAACGTTATCATATGAAAGTGTGATAACTCATATTATACCCGTTAAATGCAAGAGGCTTGAGGTATGTTCGATAAGATTTAGTCTTAGATGGCCCTTGGCCGGAACACAGGTCATTAAGAGCATTAGGGTGTACGGTGTAAAAGCACTCGTGCATTTAAATGGTTTAAGTTGGTTTGACCCCGGATTTAGTATTTGATTATTAGATCCGGGGTTCCTTTTGGTCTTACGCATAATCGGATTGCTGAATTCCCAGGAATCCAGCGCAAAAAAAACGCAGCAACCGAAGCTGCTGCGTTTATCAATGCAAAATATTTAATGTTTATTTCCTGGCTTCCATTTCCTCTGAATTCATCAGAGCAAAGAATTTATCGATATTAGGCAGGATCACGATGCGTGTGCGGCGATTTCTCGCCCGGTTCTCACGGCTATCGTTATCGACCAGGGGTTGGTAGCTGCTGCGTCCGGAAGCGATCAGCTTCTCAGGTGCTACATCGAATTTATCCTGAAGTCGTCTTACCACCGAGGTGGCGCGCAATACACTTAGATCCCAGT
>JABDPL010000136.1 GCA_013042825.1 Flavobacteriaceae bacterium
CTATAACTACAGCCAGGCCAGGAATTATTATTGGAAAAGGCGGGCAGGAAGTCGATAAACTGAAGGAAGAGCTCAAGAAGATCACAGGCAAGGAAGTTCAGTTGAACATCCATGAAATAAAGCGTCCCGAACTGGATGCACACCTGGTAGCGGCCAGTGTTGCGAGACAGATCGAGAACAGGATCTCATACAAACGAGCTATAAAAATGGCCATCGCTGCTTCCATGAGAATGAATGCAGAAGGTATCAAGATCCAGATCGCTGGTCGATTGAATGGTGCTGAAATGGCTCGTACAGAGCACTACAAAGACGGAAGAATTCCACTTTCAACCTTCAGGGCCGATATTGATTACGCACTTGTCGAAGCGCATACAACTTATGGCCGTTTAGGTGTTAAGGTATGGATCATGAAAGGGGAAGTTTATGGTAAACGTGAGCTTTCACCATTGGTAGGCTTATCGAAGAAACAAGGAAAAGGCGGTCGCGGAAGAATGAAATCGCGACGCAGGAAGTAAATAAAAACTAGAAGGTGATGTTACAACCGAAAAGGACGAAATATCGAAAGGTTCAAAAAGGCCGGATGAAAGGTAATTCAGGTCGTGGAAATCAATTGGCTAATGGTATGTTCGGAATCAAATCACTGGATTCCAATTTCATAACCTCACGCCAGATCGAAGCGGCTCGTATCGCCGCCACACGTTACATGAAGAGGGAAGGTCAGCTTTGGATCATGATCTTTCCCGATAAACCCATCACAAAGAAACCTCTCGAGGTTCGTATGGGTAAAGGAAAAGGTAATGTTGAATATTGGGCTGCTGTTGTGAAGCCCGGACGAATCCTGTTTGAAGTAGGAGGTGTTCCGATTGAAGTTGCTAAAGAAGCACTTCGACTTGCAGCACAGAAGCTCCCTGTTAAAACGAAATTTGTAATTGCTCGTGATTACGAAGCATAATACGAGGGAATTATGAAACAGTCAGAGATCAAAGGCTTGTCAATAGCCGAGTTGGAAGAGAAGTTAGGAGAGGTAAGAAAGAGCTATGCGGATTTACGCATGACCCATGCTATCTCACCTCTTGAAAACCCTATTCAATTACGGAGCGTAAGGCGTACAATTGCGAGATTGGCTACAGAATTAAACAATAGAGAATTAGAATAATTCTATTCTGCAGAACGATGGAAAAAAGAAATTTAAGAAAAGAACGTATTGGTGTTGTGACCAGCAATAAAATGCAGAAATCCATAGTGGTTTCCGAGGTCAAGAAAGTAAAACATCCCATGTATGGTAAATTCGTTTTGAAAACGAAGAAATATGTTGCACATGATGAAAAAAATGATTGCAATGAAGGGGATACTGTGCGGATCATGGAGACCAGGCCACTTAGTAAAACCAAGTGTTGGAGATTAGTAGAAATAATTGAAAGAGCTAAGTAATTATGTTACAACAGGAATCTAGATTAAAAGTAGCAGATAATACCGGGGCAAAAGAGGTATTAACCATTCGCGTGCTTGGAGGTACCAAGAGGCGATATGCTTCAGTTGGCGATAAAATAGTTGTAACCGTAAAAGATGCAACACCAAACGGAACTATCAAGAAAGGTGCGGTCTCTACTGCAGTTGTGGTCCGCACGGTCAAGGAGGTCAGGCGGCCGGATGGATCCTACATCCGTTTCGATGATAATGCCTGCGTTCTTTTAAATCCGCAAGGTGAGATGCGCGGAACCCGTGTTTTTGGCCCTGTGGCCCGCGAGCTTCGGGATAAACAATTCATGAAAATTGTATCTCTGGCACCAGAGGTGTTATAAACACGGATAAAAATGAAGAAGTTTAGAATAAAAACAGGCGATACAGTTAAGGTAATAGCCGGCGATCACAGAGGAGCCGAAGGGCGTGTGATGAAGATAATAGGCGACGAGAACAAGGCTATTGTTGAAGGTATCAATATGATAAAGAAGCATTTGAAACCAAGTGCTCAGAATCCTCAGGGAGGAATCATTGAAAAGGAAGCACCCATACATATTTCAAATCTGTCGCTTTTAACTTCCAATGGTGAAGTCACAAGAGTAGGCATTCGAATGGATGGTGATAAGAAAGTGAGATACGCTAAGAAAACAAATGACGTAATTTAAGTGCTATGTCGTACACACCTAGATTAAAGAAAGAATATAAGGAAAAGGTCGTTTCTGTCCTTACCGAAGAGTTCGGATACCAGAACGTTATGATGGTACCCAGATTGAAGAAGATCGTGATTTCTCGCGGTGTTGGTGATGCAGTGGCCGATAAAAAACTTATCGATTATGCTCTTGACGAACTAACTCGAATAGCCGGTCAAAAAGCCATAGCAACAATCTCGAAAAAAGATGTAGCATCATTTAAGCTTAGACGAGGCATGCCAATCGGTGCCAAGGTCACCTTGCGCGGTGAGCGCATGTATGAGTTTCTCGATCGGTTGGTGACAATGGCGTTGCCAAGGGTTCGTGATTTTCAGGGGATCAAGGAGAACGGTTTTGACGGAAGAGGGAATTATAATCTCGGGATTACCGAACAGATCATTTTCCCCGAGATCAATATAGATAAAGTGAACAAAATTGCCGGAATGGATATCACATTTGTGACCTCGGCAAATACAGATAAAGAGGCGAAGGCCTTGTTGAGTGAATTGGGATTACCCTTTAAACGCAATTAATTATGGCAAAAGAATCAATGAAAGCCCGCGAGGTTAAACGCGCTAAAACCGTGGCAAAATACGCAGCGAAAAGGAAGGCTTTAAAAGAAGCCGGAGATTATGAAGCACTGCAGAAATTACCACGAAACGCTTCACCGATAAGAATGCATAACAGATGTAAGCTTACCGGAAGGCCTAAAGGATATATGAGGCAATTTGGCATTTCACGTGTATTGTTCCGTGAAATGGCTAACAAGGGCTTGATCCCCGGGGTGAAGAAAGCAAGTTGGTAAAAGAATTAATTGGTTTCAGGTTCGGCATGCTAGCCGAAAACCGTTACCGCAAATGAATATATTATGTACACAGATCCTATAGCGGATTATTTAACTCGGATTAGAAATGCCATGAGCGCCAATCACCGTGTGGTTGAGATCCCGGCCTCTAACCTGAAGAAAGAAATGACCAAAATATTGTTCGATCAGGGCTATATTTTGAGTTATAAGTTCGATGATTCTACGGCTCAGGGAACGATCAAGATCGCTTTGAAGTATACCCCGGATTCAAAAGAGCCCGTGATCAAAAAGATAGAAAGAATAAGTAAACCGGGACTGCGAAAGTATTCGCATTCCAAAGACCTTCCGCGTGTGTTGAACGGCCTTGGTATCGCTATCGTTTCTACATCTCATGGTGTGATGACAGCTAAACAGGCACGTAAGGAAAACATAGGTGGAGAAGTTCTTTGTTTAGTTTACTAAACGATAAAGAGAAGGAGTTATGTCAAGAGTAGGAAACAATCCGATCACGATTCCAGAAGGCGTGAACGTAGAAATCAATGAAAATGTGATCTCGGTAAAAGGCAAACTGGGAGAGCTTAGCCAGTCATTCGACGGTGTTTCTTTCGATATTGAAGAAGGAACAATCACAGTTAAGCGTGATTCAGATAGTAAGCAACACAAATCTAATCACGGTTTGTATCGTGCATTGGTGAGCAATATGATTGAAGGTGTATCAAAAGGATATACCAAAGAATTGGAACTTGTAGGGGTTGGATACAGAGCCTCAAACCAAGGACAGAAATTAGAGCTTTCCCTGGGATTTTCGCATAACATTGCGTTGAATATCGCCCCGGAGGTGAAAGTTGAGACCGTTTCAGAAAAAGGTAAGAATCCTATTGTGAAGCTTACCTCTCATGATAAACAACTTGTGGGCCAGGTAGCAGCGAAGATCAGGTCCTTCCGTAAACCGGAACCTTATAAAGGCAAGGGTATTAAATTCGTTGGTGAACAGATCAGAAGAAAAGCAGGTAAATCAGCTTAATAAGTAGTATCATGGCATTAACAAAAAGTGAAAGACGAAACCGGATCAGAAACAGGATCCGTAAGGTGGTCGCTGGAACAGGAGATCGTCCGCGATTATCCGTTTTTAGAAGTAATAAAGAGATCTATGCCCAGATTATTGACGATGTTAGCGGTAAAACCCTGGTGGCCGCATCCTCTCGAGATAAGGATTTTCAGAAAGCCAAAGGGAACAAAAGCGATATCGCAGCCCTTGTTGGTAAATCATTAGCTGAAAAAGCAGTAAAGGCAGGAGTAGAAACCATTACCTTCGACAGAGGCGGGTATTTATATCATGGCCGTGTAAAATCTTTGGCTGACGGAGCGAGAGAAGGCGGACTTAAATTCTAAGAAACTATGTATCAAAAATATAAAAACGCAGAGTTAGTAAAACCAAGCGGATTAGATCTTAAAGATCGTTTGGTCGGTGTGCAACGGGTTACCAAAGTAACCAAAGGTGGTAGAGCCTTCGGTTTTTCAGCCATAGTTGTCGTAGGTGATGAAAAAGGAGTGGTAGGTCATGGCCTCGGTAAATCGAAGGATGTTGCCAGTGCCATCGCCAAAGCGGTAGAGGACGCCAAGAAAAACCTGGTAAGGATACCCTTGGTTAAAGCAACGGTTCCCCATGCTCAAAAAGGAAAGTATGGCGGTGCTCGAGTCAATATAATTCCGGCGGCTCCCGGTACCGGTGTTATCGCCGGTGGTGCGGTAAGAACCGTTCTTGAAGCAGTTGGAATACATGACGTATTGTCGAAGTCACAAGGTTCATCAAACCCCCACAACGTTGTTAAAGCTACATTCGATGCCCTTTTACAACTTCGTGATGCGAGAATGATCGCAAAAGATCGGGGAATAACGGTTGAGAAAATTTTTAACGGCTAATTTTTAAGACAATGGCGAAAATTAAAGTAACAAAAAGAAGAAGCGCTATAAACAGGCCGCAGGATCAAAAGCGGACGCTTGCTGCGCTGGGATTAAAAAAGATTGGCCAGACAGTTGAACATGATGCTTCACCAAATATCCTGGGTATGGTGAACAAGGTGATGCACCTCGTAACTGTAGAAGAAATAAAATAAATTGACAGAAATGGATTTAAGCAATCTCAAGCCTGCAAAAGGTTCAGTTCAGAATAAAGGCAAACGCAAAGGACGAGGTCAGGGTTCCGGTAAAGGTGGAACATCAACACGAGGCCATAAAGGTGCCAAATCGCGATCGGGATATTCAAGAAAGATCGGTTTTGAAGGTGGACAAATGCCACTTCAAAGACGTGTGCCGAAATTCGGGTTTACAAATATTAACCGTAAAGAATACCAGGGAATCAACCTGGATACCTTGCAAGAATTGGTTGATAACAAGAAGATTGACGGATCATTGGATTTTGAGCAAATGGTAAGTTTGCGTCTGGCACGTAAACATGAGTTGGTCAAGATACTGGGCAGAGGAGAATTGAAGGCCAAATTAAAAATAAGCGCTCATAAATTTACCGCTTCTGCTAAAGCAGCTATCGAGGCTGCCGGTGGCGAAGCTATCACCCTTTAAGCCCACTTTTAAGGATGAAGATATTTGAAACAATAAAGAGTATTTGGAAAATCACTGAGTTGAAGGACAGGATCATCCTGACCCTGGGCTTATTATTGGTATATCGTTTCGGTGCGCAAGTAACCTTACCCGGCATAGATTCAACCCAATTGACCGAATTAGCCGGTAATTTCGAAGGCGGCGGTATTGGATCGATCCTTAATATGTTTACCGGTGGTGCATTGGCAAAAGCATCTGTTTTTGCATTGGGAATCATGCCATATATCTCGGCATCGATCGTTGTGCAGCTGATGGGAATTGCGATCCCGTATCTCCAGAAATTACAGAAGGAAGGTGCAAGTGGACAAAAGAAGATAACCCAGATCACCCGTTGGCTTACCATCGCGATATGTTTGGTGCAATCACCGGCATACCTCGGTAGCCTCAGTACTTTAGGTGTTCCCGATTCTGCATTCCTTTTGGTTCAGGCAGGTCACGGAACCGCCTTTTACGTATCAGCGGTGATACTACTTGTAACCGGATGTGTCTTTGCCATGTGGTTAGGTGAGAAGATCACAGACCGTGGTATTGGTAACGGAATTTCATTATTGATCATGGTCGGGATCATCGCTACCTTGCCACAAGCATTCCTTCAGGAATATGTGGCGCGAGTAACCGAATCGAATGGTGGACTCATCATGATCC
>JABDPL010000139.1 GCA_013042825.1 Flavobacteriaceae bacterium
GGGCATTTTAGCTTGAAAAAAATTAAATTTGAACTTTCAATTTCTCAACGCTAATTCTGAGCTGATGATCCATTTCTTCGGAAACCCAAACTCTAAGGTATTTGCTGTTCATTCCCATGAGAACCTTTCGGAAACCGATACTAAAAAATTAAACTGGCTTTTTGGCGATCAACCACTGATAGAGCAAGCATCAATCGATGCTTTTTTTGTTGGTCCCAGAGCTGCAATGATTACGCCATGGAGTACAAATGCGGTTGAGATCACCCAGAATATGGGGATTGAAAGGATTATAAGGATTGAAGAATTCCACCGGGTTGATGCCGGTCACACCGACTTTGATCCCATGATAAGTCAGAAGTTCGACAGACTGGACCAAAACATGTTCACCATCGAACATATTCCCGATCCTATAATGGAAGTAACGGATATATCCGCTTATAATATTCAGGAAGGGCTGGCCCTTAACGATGAGGAGATCGCATATTTGAATGATGTTTCCAAACGCATTGGCAGGCCACTGACCGACTCAGAGGTCTTCGGATTTTCACAGGTGAATTCCGAACATTGCCGGCATAAGATCTTCAACGGAACCTTTGTCATCAACGGAGAAGAAAAGCCTTATTCTTTATTTAAAATGATAAAGGAAACTTCCAGGCGGAACCCCAACACCATAGTTTCGGCATATAAGGATAATGTAGCGTTTATCAAGGGGCCTGAGGTTGAACAATTTGCTCCGGGAAGGGCAGACATTCCTGATTTTTACAGGACTTCCGATTTTGAATCTGTCATATCCCTGAAAGCTGAAACCCACAATTTCCCAACAACGGTTGAACCTTTTAATGGCGCGGCAACAGGATCTGGTGGCGAGATCAGGGACCGCCTGGCGGGTGGCAAAGGTGCCATACCCCTGGCAGGAACCGCGGTTTATATGACCGCCTATTCCAGGGCATCGGATAACAGGCCATGGGAAAAGGCTTTCGAGGCGCGTAAATGGTTATACCAAACCCCACTCGATATATTGATCAAAGCGTCTAACGGCGCTTCCGATTTTGGTAATAAATTCGGACAACCACTCATCTGTGGTTCAGTTCTGACCTTTGAACATGAGGAAAACGATCGCGCCATGGGCTATGACAAGGTCATCATGCTTGCCGGTGGAATTGGTTATGGCAAGGCCAACCAGGCCAAAAAAGGCCATCCCGAAAAAGGCGATAAGATCATGATTCTCGGTGGTGATAATTACCGCATTGGTATGGGAGGAGCTGCCGTATCGTCTGCCGATACCGGTGAGTTCTCAACCGGTATAGAACTCAACGCTGTTCAGCGATCGAATCCTGAAATGCAAAAACGGGTAGCCAATGCGATTCGGGGTATGATTGAAAGTGATCACAACTATATCGTTTCAATCCATGACCATGGTGCCGGAGGTCATTTGAACTGCCTGTCGGAACTCGTTGAAGAGACCGGTGGCTGGATCGATATGGATGAATTACCCATTGGCGATCCTACCTTATCGGCTAAAGAGATCATTGGCAACGAATCACAGGAACGCATGGGTCTTGTAATCGATAATGAACATGTTGAATTGCTGAAGACCATAGCCGAAAGAGAACGCTCGCCCATCTACAAGGTTGGAGAGGTCAGGGATGACCAGCGATTTACGTTTGAATCGAAAACAAAAGAGATCAAACCCATGGATCTTGATCTTTCGGATATGTTCGGAAGCTCTCCAAAGACCATTCTAAAAGATCGCAAACTGGAGGTTTCATACGATCCTCCCCGATATGATCGCGATAAGTTCTACCACTACCTGGATCAACTTCTGCAGTTAGAGGCCGTTGCCTGCAAAGACTGGCTCACAAATAAAGTGGACAGATGCGTGGGCGGGAAAGTTGCCAAGCAACAATGCGCAGGCCCGTTGCAATTGCCGCTTAATAATTGCGGAGTCATGGCAATCGATTATAAGGGCGTTCATGGTATCGCAACATCAATAGGCCATTCCCCGGTTTCAGGCCTTATCGATCCGGTTGCCGGAAGCCGGAACAGCATCGCAGAGGCTTTGACCAATATTGTATGGGCTCCGCTTAAAGATGGATTACAGAGTGTCTCATTGTCAGCCAACTGGATGTGGCCTTGTAAAAATCCGGGGGAGGACGCCAGGTTGTACGATGCCGTACAGGCCGTTTCCGAATTTTCAATAGCCCTGGGAATCAATGTGCCCACCGGAAAAGATTCTCTCTCCATGAAGCAGAAATATCCCGACAGGGAAGTCATTGCTCCGGGAACGGTGATCATTTCGGCATCAGCACATTGTGATATGATAACATCGGTAGTAGAACCGGTATTCAAAAAAGATGGTGGCCATATCTACTATATCAATATTTCTGAAGACGATTACAAATTAGGCGGTAGTTCATTTGCCCAGCTCCTGAACGCCATCGGTGATGATGCGCCAAGTATCACTAGTGCTATCCAACTCAGGAAAGCATTTAACGTCATGCAGGCATTGATACGGACAGCTGAAATTCAATCAGGGCATGATGTAGCATCCGGAGGATTGATAACCACCCTTCTCGAAATGTGTTTTGCCGATAATGACCTAGGCGCTGAATTAGACCTGACGGCTCTTGGTGAAACCGATTCATTTAAGTTGTTGTTTGCCGAAAATGCGGGACTCGTCTTCCAGGCTGCAGAGAATTCCATTATCGATCGTTTTAAAGCTGAGGGTGTGAATTGTTACAAGATCGGCAAGGTCACCAACAGTGATGTATTGAGTATTATCAATGGCGCTGAGATCTTTACCATGACCGTATCACGATTGCGAGACCTGTGGTATAAGACATCTTATCTGCTCGATAAGCATCAAACGGCAGGTGACCTGGCAGAAAAGCGTTACAGGAACTTCAAAAAACAGCCGTTGAAATATGTGTTCCCTGAGAATTTTACAGGGAAACTACCTGTTATCGATAAAACCAAATCGCGACCTAAAGCGGCTGTACTTCGGGAGAAGGGCAGCAACAGCGAACGCGAGTTAGCCTATGCCATGTACCTCGCGGGATTTGATGTAAAGGATGTCCATATGACCGATCTGATCACGGGCAGGGAAACCCTCGAGGATATCAAGTTTATCGGTGCCGTCGGCGGATTCAGTAACAGCGATGTGCTGGGCTCGGCTAAGGGTTGGGCAGGCGCCTTTCTCTATAATGAAAAAGCAAACAACGCGCTTCAGAATTTCTTTAATCGGGAAGACACCCTTTCCATAGGTATTTGTAACGGTTGCCAGTTGTTTATGGAACTTGAGGAGATCAACCCGGAACATGAACGCCATGGCAAGATGACCTTCAATGATTCTCACAAGCATGAGAGCGCGTTCACCTCAGTAACCATTCCGGAAAATAATTCAGTGATGCTTTCCTCATTTGCCGGTTGTACTTTGGGGGTATGGATCAGTAATGGTGAGGGTAAATTCGATCTCCCCTATTCCGAAGATCAATATAATATCGTAGCTAAATACGGCTATTCAGATTACCCGGCCGATCCGAGCGGATCTGATTTCAATACGGCCATGATGTGCGACAAAACAGGCCGTCACCTGGTGACCATGCCGCATATTGAACGTTCGACCTTCCAGTGGAACTGGGCCCATTATTCCAACCACCGCCAGGACGATGTATCACCCTGGCTGCAGGCCTTTATCAATGCCCGAAATTGGATTGAAAAAAATAAGAATATGTAAGCTGTCCTAATTATTGACGATAGTATTCCGAAATTGTATCCATTGAGCCCTTCTACAGTTGAGAATTAAAGCAACTCAATTTAACTTTATAAAGAAATTTATTTTTTTAATACAGGAGTTTTTGCCTTATATTTAGGATTAGTGAAAACTACATTAGATTCAAAAATTCCCGGAGGTTCCTTAGAAGATAAATGGCGTAATTATCAGTTGAAATCTCAACTTATAAACCCTGCCAATAAAAAGAAATTAAACTTAATAGTGGTTGGCTCGGGATTAAGCGGCGCCGGCGCTGCGGCAACACTGGCCGAACTCGGTTACGACGTCAAATGCTTTTGTTATCAGGACTCAGCAAGGCGAGCTCATTCCGTTGCAGCCCAGGGAGGTATTAATGCTGCAAAAAACTATCAACATGATGGCGATAGTGTTTATCGCATGTTTTATGACACTCTAAAAGGCGGTGATTTCAGATCGAGAGAAGCCAATACGTATCGTTTAGCTGAACTTTCCGGGCCGTTAATCGATCACTTCGTTCAACAAGGTGTTCCATTTGCCAGGGAGTATGGTGGCACTCTGGTAAATAGAAGTTTCGGGGGTGTTCAAGTGCAACGTACTTTTTATGCACGAGGACAAACCGGCCAGCAATTGCTATTAGCGGCCTATTCCCAACTTTATAAAATGGTCAATGCAAAGAAGGTAAAAATGTTTCCGCGAAGTGAAATGGTAGACCTTGTTTTGATCGATGGAAAAGCCAAAGGGATTATTGTCAGGAATTTGGTAACAGGTAAGTTAGAAAGATATTGTGCAGATGCCGTTGTATTGGCAACCGGCGGCTATTCGCGGGTGTTTAGGTTATCTACACTGGCCATTGGCTGTAATGGAAGCGCGATCTGGAAAGCACACAAAAAAGGTGCATTCTTTGCTGCGCCCAGTTTTACTCAAATTCATCCAACGGCCTTACCACAATCTAGCGAGGCACAGTCTAAGCTTACGTTAATGTCTGAATCTCTTCGAAATGATGGTCGTATCTGGGTGCCTAAACAAGAAAACGACAGCAGGAAACCCGGCGACATACCTGAAAACGAGCGTGATTATTATTTAGAACGAAGATATCCAAGCTTTGGTAATCTCGCACCAAGGGATATCGCTTCCAGGGCGGCCAAAGAGCGCATCGATTCTGGTTTTGGTGTTGGACGTCTTAAAAATGCGGTCTATTTAGATTTTAAACATGCCATTGAGAAGTTCGGACTGGAGACAATTACAGACCGTTATGGCAACTTGTTTAACATGTATAAAAAAATAACAGGAATTGACGCTTATACAACACCGATGTTAATCTCGCCTGCAGCCCACTTTTCAATGGGTGGTTTATGGGTAGATTATGAACTCATGACTACTATTTCCGGTCTGTATGCGGTGGGTGAATGCAACTTTTCAGATCACGGAGCAAATCGTCTCGGAGCTAATTCACTATTACAAGCCAGTGTAGATGGTTATTTTATTTTGCCCAATACCATAAATAACTATTTGGCCGATGAAATAAAGTCTGAGCAGGTTTCAACAGAACATCCTGAATTTGAAAAAGCCGAACAGGCAGCTCTTGAGCATATTGAGAAAATCTTAAACATTAATGGCAGTAAAACTGTCGATCATTTTCATCGGAATCTGGGTAAGATCATGTGGCACCAATGTGCCATGAGCAGAACACGTCAAGGCCTCGAAAAAGCCATTTCGGAGATCAGTGCCTTAAGAGCAGATTTTTGGACTAACGTCAAGGTAACCGGGTCGCAATTTGAGCTGAATTCTGAATTAGAAAAGGCATACAGATTGGCAGATTTTATCGATCTGAGCTTGTTGATGTGCACCGATGCATTGCAGCGTGAAGAATCCTGTGGCGCCCACTTCAGGGAGGAATTTCAAACCGAGGAGGGCGAGGCCGTGCGCGACGATGAGAATTTCGCCTATGTATCGGCCTGGGAATATAATGATGGTGATTTCAAATTACACAAAGAACCTCTTCAGTTTGAATTTGTAAAACCAACGATCAGGAGTTATAAGTAAAATACACGATGAGGGTAAAATTTAAAATTTGGCGACAGGATAATCCGAATGCGAAGGGAGAATTCAAACTTTATGAGGTTGATGATCTCACAGAAGATATGTCATTTCTCGAAGCACTCGACCACCTGAACGAACGCCTTGTTCTTAAAGATGAAAAGGTCATAGCCTACGAATACGATTGTCGTGAGGGCATTTGTGGTCAATGTGGTGTTTTTATCAATGGGCGGGCTCATGGTCCTCATCCTAATATGACCACCTGCCAATTGCATATGCGAAGTTTTGAAGATGATGAAACTATTACTGTTGAGCCATGGCGGGCAACTGCTTTTCCAATCATAAAAGATTTAGTTGTAGATCGTTCAGCATTTGATCGTATTATTCAAGCCGGGGCCTTTATCAGTTCAAAAACCGGAACTGCACCGGAAGGCAATTCAATTCTAATTCCAAAAGAAACCGCAGACAAAGCTATGGACGCTGCGGCCTGTATAGGTTGCGGCGCCTGCGTTGCAACATGTAAAAACTCATCAGCAGCTTTGTTCACTTCGGCCAAAATTAACCACTTGAATAGTCTGCCTCAGGGAGAAGCAGAAGCTGAAAAGCGTCTGAAAAACATGACTTATCAGATGGATATTGAGGGCTTTGGAAATTGTTCAAGTACAGCCGCTTGTGAAGTTGAATGTCCTGAGGGCATCTCAATAAAAAATATTGCAGAGATGAACTCAAGATGGTTTTGGCGAAAATTGTTAGGTTAAAACTAAACTTCTGGTTTTATTAGATCCTGGAATTTTATGCGCAATCTACATTCTCGACACCTATAATTTTGAGACTGCTCACCAAGCATTCTGTTGAAGAAATGACTTTACTTTGCACTGGCTGCAAGCGTTTGTGAATGCCCGGAAGTGGATTGAACGTTCGTGCTAAAATGGTTAACTTTGGGAAATTTAAAATGTTATGAAAGGGTTATTTGTGCTCATTATCCTGTCTTCTGTTTTTTATAGCTATTCACAGACTTCAGATCATACCTATCACAGGGCGCGGATATATTATGATGACCATGACCAAATGGTCGAACTCCACAATCTGGGGATTCCTGTGGACCATGGATCCCAAAAACACGGTATTTTCTTCGAATCGGATTTTTCCGAAACCGAGATTGAAATAGCCAGGGCAAACGGGTTTGAAGTAGAGATCCGGATCAATGATGTGTCTAAGTATTATGTTGAACAAAATAAAACTTCAACGCGATCGGCTCAAAATGGGAGTTGTGATAATGGAAGCTCCGATTATTCAACACCGGTGAATTTCAACGTCTGGCCTTCATCGAACTTCGGCGGTTTTTATACCTATGCACAGGTTCTCCAGGAACTTAATGATATGGCTAATCTATATCCGGGAATTATAACCGTTCCTGCCGACATAAGTAATTTTACCACTGAAGGCACCCCTGACAATAATACTACTCCACCCATTGGTGGCAACACCATTAAATGGGTTAAGATAAGTGATAACCCAAATAGCAACACTGAGGGGGAGCCTCAGGTTTTATATACCGCAATTCATCATGCCAGGGAACCGGCCAGCTTATCGCAACTGCTGTATTTCATGTGGTATCTTTTGGAAAACTACGCTTCAGATCCTGAAATTCAAGCTATAGTTGATAATACGGAACTTTACTTTATCCCGGTTGTCGACCCTGACGGCTATTTGTATAACGAGTTGACCAATCCGAATGGAGGCGGACTCTGGCGAAAGAACCGCAATGGCCCCGGAGTTGATAATAACAGGAACTATAACTACCATATCGATGGTAATCCCGGGAATTCTACCTGGGGTGGACCGGGTTCGTCATCAAATCCGAACTCAGACCTATATCATGGAACAGGGCCTTTTTCCGAAGTGGAAAATCAGGCTATAAAATGGTTCGTCGAACAACATGATTTCGTTCTGGCGCTGAACAATCACACCTTTGGAGAATTGATTTATTATCCTTTTGGCTATGCCGATGTGCCAACTCCCGATGATAACATCTACCGTGGCATTACCGATTTATTGGTTTCCAATAATGGTTATTTTCCTCTGAGAGATCATCCCTACTCCGGCGATAGTGATGATTTTATGTATGGAACCGTGGGAACCCAGCAAAAGATCTTTGCCATGACCCCTGAAATTTCTACAAGCTTCTGGCCACCGCAGTCTCAAATAGATGCAATCTGCAAGGAAATGATGTTTACCAATCTCACAGCAGCACAATTGGTTGGAAACTACGCTATAATCGAGGATCAATCGGAAACCTTTATAGAATCAACAGCCGATTTTGCCGATTACAAGATAAAGCGCTATGGTTTAGAGGAACCTTCAAGTTTTACGGTTAGCGTCAATCCTATTTCATCCAATATTTTATCTGTTGGGACTTCAAATGCGCATACCAACCTGGATTTCTTGGAAGAAATCAGCGCTGCTATAAACATAAATCTTGATTCGGCCATAAATCCGGGTGAGGAGGTGACCTATGAACTGCTAATAAATAACGGAGTTTACGACAGATCCATTCTTGTTACCCGAACCTTTGGTCAGCCGAATATCATCTTTAACGAGCCAGCCAGTAATGTGATAGATAACTGGAACAATACCAGCTGGAACAGCACAACCGAGGACTTTTTCTCAGGGGGTAGCTCGATTACCGATTCTCCCAATGGTGTGTATAGTAACGGCAGTAATACGGCCATTACACTGTCTGAACCAATCGATCTGGGAGGGCTCATTACGGCAAACATCAGTTTTTATGCAAAATGGGACATAGAGAAGGGATATGACTATGCCCAATTCGAAATATCTACAGATAATGGGCAATCCTGGATTCCTCAATGCGGAAAATTCACCAATAATGGTTCGGCCAATCAATCCGGGGCATCCGGCGAACCGCTTTACGATGGTGTTCAAAATGACTGGGTACAGGAGATCATAAACCTGAGTGATTATCTGGATCAATCAATCCTGTTCAGGTTCAGCCTTGTTTCCGATGGCAGTGTAAGGGAAGACGGTTTTTATTTTGATGAGCTTCAACTCAGAACCCTGGATGAGAATCTCAGCCTTGGAGATATTGATCAGGAATTGTTCGGAGTTTATCCCAATCCGGTAACCGATAAGCTTAACATCAGCACGACTATCGGTAACTATTCCATGAAGCTGTATACGATTCAAGGGCAACTTGTGACCGTTTTAAAAGCTGTTTCTGGTCCGTTTGAATGGGATACGAGTGCGCTGGCATCAGGTTTCTATATCCTTGAACTCGGTCATGATTCAAAGACGCAGCGAATAAAAATTATCAAGCAATAAAGTTAACATCCGTGCCAAAGCCTTTAGTTTGAAAAACTACTTAATTTTCATACTTTGCACAAACTCTTAACGTTTTACTTTAATGGCAGAAATTTCCAGGCTCTTTGATTTTCCATACTACCAGCTTGAACAGCATGATTTGGAAGCTGCGTTTGTCACCAAGAAAAATGGTGAATGGATAAAGACATCAACGCGGGAATATATCGATAAGGCGAATGCTGTTAGCCGGGCCCTGATCAAGATGGGTGTTAAAAAAAATGATAAGGTTGCTGTCATTTCATCGACTAACCGAACGGAATGGAATATAATGGATATCGGTATCCTTCAAGTAGGTGCTCAGAATATTCCAATATATCCTACGATCTCTTCTGAGGATTATGAATATGTTCTCAATCATAGCGAGTCGGTCTATTGTTTTGTTTCTGACGAGGAGGTACTGGAAAAAGTTAATCAGGTAAAGGACAATACCGGATTAAAAGATGTTTACGCATTCGATCATATCGAGGGATGTAAGCACTATTCACAACTCTTCGAGTTAGGTAAGGATGAATCTACACAACCGGAAGTAGAAAAGCGTAAACAGGCGGTAAAACCTGACGACCTGGCAACCATAATATATACTTCAGGAACCACCGGCAAACCCAAGGGGGTCATGCTTTCGCATTCCAATATCACAACCAATGCACTGGATTCGACCAAGCGCTTGCCAGATATTACCAAAGGCACAAAAATACTGAGTTTCCTGCCGCTTTGCCATATATTCGAACGTGTACTTATCTATATCTATCAGCACGCAGGAACCACCGTTTATTATGCTGAAGCCATTGATAAAATAGGTGAAAACCTCAAGGAGGTAAAACCTGAGTTGATGAGTGTGGTGCCGAGGTTGCTCGAAAAGATTTTCGACAAAATATTTGCCAAAGGTGAAGACCTCATGGGTATAAAACGATTTTTGTTCTACTGGGCCGTTCGGCTGGGTGAAAGCTGGGAACCTTATGGTAAAAATGGCTGGTGGTACGAGTATAGGTTGAAGATTGCGCAAAAGCTCATTTTTAGTAAATGGCAGGAAGCTTTAGGTGGAAAGCTGAAAACCATGGTTTCCGGAAGCGCCGCCTTACAACCCAGGCT
>JABDPL010000141.1 GCA_013042825.1 Flavobacteriaceae bacterium
CCAATAGCCTTGGTCTGCGTATTCAATGCCGCCGGTTTTATGGCAGGCTCGATGCCGATAAAGGGCACATCATAGGTTTTTCTCAAAAATGAGATGGCGTTAGTTGTAGCCGTGTTGCAAGCAACAACGATCAGCTTACAGTCTAACGACAGAAGATACTCGGTGTTTTTCACACTTAATTCGATTATTCGTTTCTCCCCCTTGGGTCCGTAAGGGGCATTCATGCTATCGGCAAGATAAATTGAATGCTCATGTGGAAGAAGGGCATGGATCTCTTTCCAAATAGATGTGCCTCCTACACCTGAATCGAATATTCCTATGGGTTTGTCGCTCACGATACAAAAATAAAAAAGCCACCCTTTTGAGCGGTGGCTTTTCATCTGATTTTAATACTGTTTTTTAGAATCCGAGTTCCTGTTTAACATCAGGCAAAAGGTCTTTACCGTCGGCAAGGATAACGCCTTGTCCAGCAGTTGAATCAAGCACATAATCAAAGCCTTGGGCTTTGGCTACCTTGATAACCGCGTCTTTGGCCCGCTTTAAAATGGGTTCAAGTAGATCGGCTTCCTTTTTAGCCAGGTCCTGTTGTGCCTGGGCCTGATATTGGCGGATACTCTGCTCCATACCGGCAACTTCCTGCATACGTTTGGTGTTTTCCTCATCGGTTTTCGTGGCCGCCTCGGCATCATACTGCTTCACTTTGTTTTGCAGTTCAGTGGCCATGGATTGTATCTCAGTTTCGTAGGTCTTCGCCACTTTTTCCAATTCTGATTTAGCACTTTGCATTTCTGGCATAGCTTCAACCAACGCCTGAGTGTTGATGTGCGCAACCTTAGTCTGCGCATTCATAAAGCTCATTCCAAAAACAAGCGCAGTTGCAAATAATAGGGTCTTAAATTGTTTCATTTTTATTTAATTACGTTATAAATTGTTTCTCTTTTATCAGGCCTATCGACCTGAACTATCTTTTTTCTTCTGTGCTTCCAGTTTTTCTTTTCTGGCCTTTTCCCTGGCCTCTATTATCTTTCTTTTCTTTTCCTCAAGTGCCTTTTTACGCGCTTCTCTATCACTTACTTTCTTTTCAGCCTTGGTTTCAGCGGCTTTGGCTGCGGCATCGGTCTTACTATCGCCGGCTTTCTTTGCACCGGCTATAGTATCTTTTGCTTTTTCAGCAATCTTGGCTTCGCTGGTGTCTACATCTTTTTTGGCTTTTAGCTCTTCCCGAGCATTCAGTTTTTCTTCCCTTGCCTTGGCACGGTCTTCAAGGATCTTCTGGCGTTTGGCCTCTATTTCAGCTTTCTTAGCTTCTCTTGCGTCAGTCTGAGCCTTGCGGCGCTCCTCGATCTGCTTTTCCCTTTCCGCCTTTTTGTCGGCTAACACCTGTTCTCTTGCTTCCTGCTCCTTGTTAATTTCAGGGATCAGCTCTTCGTCTTCCGCAGCTTTTCGCTCTTTCTTGGTTTGCGCCTGACGCCGTTTAGAGGTCCGGTTTATCGAGCGCAATACCTGTTCGCTAATATCGAACCGATCGGCGGAATACAACATCACAACATCGGCTGATTTATCGAATATAAAATCATATTTCTTATTGTCAGCGATCTCCTGAACGGCGGTAAAAATTTGGTCCTGAACAGGCTGCATAAGCTGCTTTCTTTGGATCATGAGATCGCCATTCGGCCCGAAGCGTTTCTGCTGGTAATCCAGTATCTCCGATTCCTCTATATCTATCTCCTCCTGTCGTTCCTCGATCAACTCCTTTGTAAGCAGAACACTCTCACTATTCAGCTGCTGTTTTTTTTGCTCAACTGCAAGCAGGCGTTCTTCGATTTCAGATTTCCATCGTTGTACCTTTTCTTCGAGTTGAGTATTGGCCTCCTGATATTCCGGTACATTTTCCAAAATATACTCGGTGTCGATATAACCAATTCTTATACTTCTCTGAGCGTAGGATGACAGGCTTAAAAGGGATGCTAAAGTCAGTAAAAAAAGAACTTTTATTTTCATCCGTTTCTGATTATTCGTCTTAGGTTTCATGTCAGATCTATAATTCATGACGGCAGAAAAACTCCACGATTCCGTCATAAGGCGTTATTATTCTTCAAAATAACGAAATATTATCGATAAAATTTTAACGCTTAATCTTAAATCGTTTCTCACGTAATTGAAAATATCGTGCCAAACTAGAATCTCTGACCAATAATAAAGTGTGTTTCCCATCCATTTTTCTGAGTCAGCCCCGGTAACGGGTCAAATCCATATCCGAAATCGATTCCTAACAAGCCGAAGGCTGGCATAAAGATTCGGACCCCAAGCCCAGCTGATCGTTTAATATCAAACGGACTGTAATCTCGAAAGGAATTAAAGGAGTTGCCCCCTTCAAGAAACGCCAGACCATAGATCTTGGCTTGAGCTCCCAGCGTTATTGGATATCGCAATTCCAAGGAAAACTTGTTGTATATGGAACTACCATCCTGTTGAGATAGCGACTGGTTAGGATACCCGCGAAGGGCGATAATTTCCCTGCCGTCAAGGGCGAAATTCCCCAATCCATCTCCACCGAGGAAAAAGCGTTCGAAGGGTACAACACCGCGATCGCCATTATAGGCTCCTAAATAGCCAAATTCAATACTTGGCCTGAGCACTAAATCTTCGATAATTCTCGTAAACCATTCACCTTTGAACTTAACTTTATAGAATTCAAGCCATCTAAAGCGCTCCTGATCGATATCAGCAATTCTGTCGAGAGCGTCGGTATCGGTTGGATCATTCTGAAGATCCTCTTCCAATTGGCTTCGTTCCTCGGCTAGTCCTTTGTAATCTACTCCGTCAAAAGTTGAATATGGGAGGGTGAACTTGACCGAAGCGCTAAAATTAGAACCGCTTGTAGGATATATAGGATCGATAGCCGTATTATTCCGGCTAAGCCCAACTGTGAACGACAGGTTATTCGAAAAGCCGTTTCCGAAGGTAAATAAGCCTGTATTGTAGTTTTTAAGGTTATAATGCTGAAAACCGACAGCGCTCGAAAACAGGAAATAGTCATCAGGGACCGTCAATTGTTTGGCCAATCCAACGGAAATCCCCGTGATATTAAATCGGCGATCCTTATCTGCATTTCTCGTAATCGGATTGAACAGGAATTGCTTGGTTTGCGACAATGAGGTAGAAAACTGTACCGGTTTTTCACCACCAAGCCAGGGCTCGATAAATGAGAAACTAAACGTCTGGAAAAAGCGGCTGGCTTGTAAACGCAGTGACAATGTTTGTCCGTCGCCCATAGGTATAGGTTTGTAAGCCTCCTTATTGAAAATATCTTTGATCGCAAAATTATTGAACGATAATCCCAGGGTTCCGATGAAGCCTCCGCCACCATAACCACCCTGAAGTTCGATCTGGCTGGAACCGCGCTCCACTACACTATATTCAATGTCAACTGTTCCATCGGTTGGATTGGCATTCTTTATATTAGGAGAGATCTGCTGGGCATCGAAGAACCCCATTTGTCCTAACTCCCTATAGGAACGAAGAACATTCGACTTGCTGTATAATTGTCCGGGACGTGTTCGCAAGGCCCTGTAGATTACACGGTCGTTAGTAGTTTCGTTACCGGTAACCGAGACCTCATTAAAATATGCTGGTTTTCCTTCGGTCACCCGGATTTCCAGGTCTATAATATTTCCTTCAGCGCTAACTTCAACCGGCGTTACCGTTGAAAAGAGGTACCCGCTATTTTGATAGAGGTTTGTAAGATCGTTCGCATCGGGATTCTCATTATCCTGAATGCGTTTCTCCAGTTCTACGCCATTATAAGTGTCCCCTTCGTTGATCTTTAAAACCTGTTTGAGCTGGGCGTCGGTATACACTGTGTTGCCAAGGAAATCTATCTTTCCAAAGGTATACTTTTCGCCTTCTTCAACTTTTAATTTCAGGCTTATGGTATTGTCGTTATTATTTATGATCGAATCTGAAATGATCCTGGCATCACGGTAACCGTTTTCTTTGTATTTGTCAATTACACTGGCTAGATCTTCCTTATAGTCGGCTTCAATATATTTCGATCGTTTAAGAAAGCGAATCGGGTTTCGCTTTTTTGTATTCTTCATCGCTTTTCTGAGTCTCTTAGAACTCAGTTTTTCAGCGCCTTCAAATTCGATATCCTTTACCTTAACCTTCTCACCTTTTTCGATATTGACGAACATATTTACGCGGCTCTTCGTCAAGGAATCCACAACCTCGGTTGTTGTAATCGTAACCTTGGCATCGAAAAATCCTTTTTTCCGGTAGGTGTTTTCAATGTAGTTTTTAGTTGTAGTTATAAGGTTTTCGGTAACCTTAACTCCGGGTTGTAACTTGTTTTCCTTAGCAATTTGTGGAGCCTTCTTTTTCTTTACCCCGGTAATACTCACTTCTTTGAGTTCAGGTAGGTCGATGAGTTCAATCTCCAGGTAAACGGTATCCGCTTCGATCTTCGGAGCATAGATGTTTATGCTGCTAAACAAATTAGATGCCCAGAGTTTCTTGATGGCAGCACTGATCTTTTCTCCCGGCAAACTGACTTCTTCGCCCTTGGTCAGGCCTGAATACGTAATCACCGTTTGGGAGCTGAAGGTTGTATTCCCTGTAACTTCAATATTCCCGATGGTATATTTTTTCAATCCACTATCCGACGGTGCCTGTGCTAACACAACAGTTGTCATCAGAAGTCCTAAACAAAATATAAAGGAGTTGATTATTGCTCTCAAATAATGATAATTAGGTAAGTTGCTCACTGGTTTTGCCAAATCGTCTTTCTCTACTTTGATAATCAGCAATGGCCTGGTAAAGATCAGTCTTACTGAAATCCGGCCACAAGACATCGGTAAAATACAACTCGGCATAGGCAATTTGCCATAACAGGAAATTACTTATACGTTGTTCACCACTGGTCCTGATCAGGAGATCTACATCTGGTAAATCACGGGTGTAAAGATGCTGATTAATTACATATTCATCAATATTATCGGATGAAATTATATTATTTTTAACTTTAGCTGAAACAGCCTTTGCCATGTTGATGATTTCCTCCCGCGACCCGTAGCTCAATGCCAGGGTCAATGTCATCTGATTATTAGCGCCGGTTCTTTCAATAACGTCGAGGAGTTCGTTTTTTACCTTTGCCGGCAGGGCATCGAGGTTTCCGATAGCTGAAAGCCTTATGTTGTTATCCTGCAGAGTGTTTATCTCTTTCCTGAGTGAGGAGATAAGCAACTTCATCAGGGTCTGTACCTCTAGCTTTGGCCGTTTCCAGTTTTCCGTTGAAAACGCATAAAGCGTAAGGTGCTTGATGCCGAGTTCTGCACAGTTTTCGGTAATCTCGCGAACAGATCTGGCTCCCTGCTCATGACCGAATACCCTGATTTTGCCGCGTTGTTTAGCCCAACGCCCGTTACCATCCATAATAATGGCAATATGGCGGGGGAGGCGTTCTTTATTTATTTCCGGTAGCAGCATAATCAAAAATCACAATAGCATGGCCTACGTCCAAATGTATAGGTCACGGTTATTCCGGTAAAGGTATACCAATCGTTGTTATTCAGGTTTCCAAATCGAAAGGCAGCCAATTCTTCCGATTCAGGCACGCTTCCATCCAATTCATCGGTGAACGTATATCTTGCGCCAATTTCCCCTGCAAGGACGATGTGGTCACTCACCATCATCTTGAATCCCAGCACCATAGGAATTCCAAATGCCCAGTTCCCGGGAGATTCATCAGTCTGAACACCGTTGTTAAAATAGTAATTATCATAGTTAGTGGCCGTGATACCCGAGTATATATAAGGCGTTGAGATTCTGCCGCCATTGTGCATATTGAACTCCAGGAAGGTAAACTCCATTCCGGCCGATAATTCTATAAAGGTGCTGTTTTTTAATGCATAGTCCCGTTCAATACGCCTAGGGTCGTCAGATTTGGAATCATCGGCTTCAAATTGACCATAGAGGGCAGAAATCCGCCAGGCATGCCT
>JABDPL010000142.1 GCA_013042825.1 Flavobacteriaceae bacterium
CCATATACCAGCCTAAAAATCCCTGGAATCCGCCTAAAAACAGTAAAACGATGGTTTTTTTGATCGTTTCCCTCGAGAGCCGTTTTCGCACCAGGAAATACATGAATGGAAAAATAAACACAAGTCCGATTACCCGTCCAAACACGCGATGCAGCCATTCCCAGAAATATATCGATTTGAAATCCTGGATGGTAAAATTATAATTTAACTTCTGATACTCCGGATATTGCTTGTAAAGTTCAAAAGCTTCTTCCCATTCGGCTTCATTCAAAGGAGGGATCGTTCCCGATATGAGATCGTAATCAGACATTGATAGGCCTGAATGCGTTAATCGGGTTATACCTCCAATGAGAACCATAATAAAAATCAGGATACATCCCGTTAGAAGCCAATAAATGACCGGTTTGTTATCTTTCATGTGCTATTAATCCTAGTTTTTTTCCTTCTTCAAGCATGAGTTGGTAGGCCGCTTCAAATTCATTCGGGATTTTGCCATCGAGGATAGCTTCTTTGATGGCCTCCTTGATGACCCCGATCTCCTTTGAGGGTTTCATCTTAAAGGTTTCCATAATGAGTTCACCTGAAACCGGTGGTTGAAAATTCCGAATATGGTCGCGTTCTTCGACTTCAACCATTTTCTGACGTACAAGTTTAAAATTATTGAGATACTTTTTATACTTCTTCTCGTTTTTGGTGGTTATATCGGCCTCGCACATGGTCATGAGGTCATCGATATGTTCACCGGCATCAAAGATCAGCCGCCTCACGGCCGAATCGGTAACAATATCATCCGACAAGGCAATAGGTCTCGAACTTAAAAGCACCAGATTCCGAACGTATTTCATCTTTTCGTTCAAGGGCATTTTTAGTCGTTTGAAAAGCCTATAAACCATTTTGGAACCCTCAAATTCGTGTCCGTGAAACGTCCAACCCGCTTTCTTATTAAACCGTTTGGTCGGGGCCTTTCCGATGTCGTGCAACAGCGCGGCCCATCGCAGCCATACGTTATCGGTGTTTTTTGAAATATTATCAACCACTTCAAGGGTGTGATAGAAGTTGTCTTTATGCCGTTGCCCTTCAATTTCATCAATGCCTTTCAAGGCTGTCAATTCGGGAAGGAAACGGTCAAGCAAACCGGTTTGATCCATTAGTAAAAATCCTGTCGAAGGCTTCGGGCAGCTAATAATTTTGTGCACCTCATCGACAATACGTTCTTCGGTAATAATATCGATACGATGCGAATTGGTGCCGATGGCTTTTAAGGCTTCGGGATGAATAGTAAAATCGAGTTGAGAGGCAAAGCGAATTGCCCGTAACATACGAAGCGGATCATCACTAAAGGTGATATCAGGATCCAGGGGTGTTCGAATGATTTTATTTTTGAGATCTGAGAGGCCATCAAACGGATCCAATAAATCACCAAATCTGTGGGTATCAAGATCCAGGGCCAGAGCATTTATGGTAAAATCGCGCCTGTTTTGATCATCTTCAAGAGTTCCGGTTTCCACGATCGGATTCCGGCTATCTTTCGTATAGGACTCTTTTCGGGCACCAACGAACTCTATTTCCATGTCAAGATGCCTTATCATGGCCGTGCCATAGGTTTTGAATACCTGAACCTTTGGTTGCCCGTCGAGTTGACCGGCTACCTCCCTGGCCAATTCGATTCCACTTCCAACGGCAACGACATCGATATCTTTGTGCATTCCGCGCTCCAGAATAAAGTCACGCACGAATCCACCGATAACATATGCGTTTGTTTGCAGACGCGTGGCCGATTCAGATATAATTCTGAAAATATCAGGTTCAAGTGCGTGTTTGAGATTCATCAATGGTACGACGACGTGTATTGTTGAGAGGCCTTATGCCCTGATCACCGTTACCTGTCCATCATTTGTTAATTTGATTATTGACGAGGCTTTCGACGATCTTTTTTTGCGATGCAAATTTACAACATAGTCCACACCTTTTAAAATGTCGGCATGTATTTCTTCAAAGCATAATGGAGTGGGTTGGCCACTAAGGTTAGCGGAGGTTGAAACAATTGGTTTCTTGAAGGATTTTATAAGTGTTTTACAGAAGTTGTCATTGGCAATGCGTATGGCCAGGGTGTCATCTGAAGAGACGATATTTTCTGAAATGCGCTTGGGCTTGTCATAGATAATTGTCGTGGGATTCTGAGCATACTTTATGATATTATAAGCAGCCTCGGGAACATGCTCGACATATTGTTTTAACATCCTGATTGAATCCACCATACATATCATGCTCTTGGTTTCATGACGTTGCTTTAAGGCATAGATTTTTTCGACAGCATCATAATTTGTCGCATCGCAACCGATTCCCCAGACGGTATCGGTTGGATACAGGATAAGCTGTCCTTTTTTAAGGGCGTTAATAGTATTTCTTATTTCCTGTTCTATCATAGATTCAAATAATCGAATACACGATCAGCAAATTTACGATTGATATCGCGACATTCTTCCAATACACCAGTATAAAAACCAGGCTTTTTTAAATCGTCTTCAAAAGAATCATATGAAGAAATAACTACTTTATACTTAAAATCAAAAAACTTAGAGGTCGTTGGAATCGCTATCACCTTTTTTTCCATGAGAATTCCCCAGTACATGGCATGGTAGCTGTCAGTTACCAGAATATGAGATTTTCCAATAAATGAGATCATTTCTTCCAGGTTGGTTGTATTGGATGAAAGCGGATACTTCGCCAGCTTTTTGGCCAGATCTGGTCGTTTTGCAGATTTTTTCCCCATAAGGATCCCGAATTCCTGTTCTTCATTGT
>JABDPL010000143.1 GCA_013042825.1 Flavobacteriaceae bacterium
CCATATAACCACGGCTCACTCTTACCACATCACCGTTATTCATGGTTATATCATAGCTTTTGGAGTATTTATTCAATTCCTTGATCTTCTTCAGGTTAATAATTGAAGACCGGTGCACGCGAATAAACATTTTGCTGTCCAGTTTTTCCTCCAGAGAAGAGATCCCATAATTGCTAACATAGGTCCGCTTAACCGTGATCAATTTCGAATAATCACCATAAGCTTCAATCCGGATCACATCATCTAATGCAATGGTCACCAATTTATTCTGACTTTGAACAAGTATGCGATCGGGTGCATTCGATCTTTCCATGAGCATACTTTCCGCCAGGGGCCTGGCCTTGTTGGTGTCTACATCAAACTTGACGCGTTTAATGGCTTGTTGAAACCTTTCTTTTGTATAAGGTTTCAGTAAATAGTCAACAGCATGTACTTCAAACGCCTTCAGTGCATATTTGTCATAGGCGGTAGAGAATATAATTTGCGGGAGTTCATCCAGGTGTGTGATGACATCAAACCCTGTCATCCCTGGCATTTGAATATCGAGAAACACCAGGTCGGGCTTGAATTCATTGATGATCTTTACAGCATCAACGCCATTGTTCGCCTCAGCGAGTAGAACAAGTTCAGGATAATCGTCCAGATATTCCTTGATCAGTTTTCTTCCGGCCTCCTCATCATCAACAATTATTACCTTCCTCATATGGAAAAATTGATTTTTAATCCCCGTGGGAAATTATCCGATAATTTAAGCGTGCTTTGGCACATTTTCTCAAGTCGGAGACGTGTATTGGTCAGACCTATACCCTGTTCAAAGACTTTTTCTTTGTCTGCAATACCAACTCCGGTATCAGCTATTTCAAAGGCGAGCCTATCCCCTGACTTTGTAATGGAAATCGATATGGTTCCTCCTTCGATCAGGGACGCCAATCCGTGTTTAATCGAATTCTCAACAAGGGGTTGTAAAAGCATTGGCGGGATCATTTCATCCATGATATCATTATCGATATTGACTTCAATTTTTAAACGGTCCTGGAATCTTTCCTTTTCCAAAGCCAAATATTTATTGATAAAATCCAACTCCTCCCGCAAGGGGACGCGTTCTACCTTCGATGCCTTTAACTGGTAACGGAAAAGATCGGACAATTCTGCAATCATATCCCGTGTTTTTTCCTGTTCCGGGGGAACCGAAGCGCTTATGGTATTAAAAATATTATATAGGAAATGGGGATTCAATTGTGCTTTTAAGGCTGAAAGTTCGCTTTTTAGGGCTGCCGTTCGCAATTCACCTTCCAATTTGAGTTTTCTTTGATTCTCCCGATAATAGTTGTAGGCATGTAAAACACCGAATTGTAGAACATAAAAAAGAGCGGGAATATAGATATCCCAGACTTTCCCCACACCTCCCAGATGTCCGAAACCTATGAGTTCACAGATGAAATAATACGATTGCTGCCATATGATGACGAAGGCCGGTAGAAATAATAGGTGCAGGAACAGTCTTCGATTCAAGGATATGTGTTTCAATTCCCGGAATAATATATACCAGATAGGAATGGTGATAAGAAATTTTAGAAAATAGTCTAAACCGCTGTCATCAAGGAAATTTATGGGATCGAACAACACATCATTCTGATCCTGGAATCCCATGCGGTTTATCCAGAGGGTTGCGTGATAAAAAACGGCAAGGAATATATAGAAACCGATAAAAGCCAACAACTCATCATGACGTATGCCCCAGCTTCTCCTTTTTAAAAATGAATTTGACATAAGATAAATTTCTTTCTCAAAGATATTTTCTCATTCCCAATTTAAGAAATCTTCTCCGTTGAATGGTCCTATAGCCAGCCGAATGGTCCGGACCATTCATCGTTTTATGGGTCAACTCGTCTGATTTGGCCTGCACAGCACCGCATTAATTCAAATCTTTGAACTGTCAAATTGAAAATAAAGGTCATGAAACGAACCATTACAATAATAACTGCTATCAGCTGGATCTTTACTGCGCAAGCACAGTTTCAGGTCAGTGGAACCACTACAGATCAGGATGATATACCGATTTTTTCGGCTGTGGTAAGCCTGTTCAAACCCGATAAGGAACAGTTTATAAAAGCAGCGATTTCAGAAGAAGATGGAACCTTCATTCTAAGGAACATCCCCGCAGGAGATTATATACTCAATATCTCGAGTCTTGGTTATTCCGAATATAATTCCGAAGTCATAGCGGTAAACTCAAATCTCGATCTGGGCCGTTTGATCATGGAAACAGATTCTGAAACCCTCGAAGAGGTAACCATTACAGCTGAAAAACCCATGGTTCAGGTTTTGGCCGATAAAACGGTCTTTAACGTTGAGAATACCATAAATGCCGTTGGCGATTCAGGCCTGGAATTACTCAGAAAAGCGCCTGGTGTGATCTTAGACAATAACGACAATCTTATTGTTGAAGGAAAATCAGGAGTATTGATCTACATCGACGACAAACCATCAATTCTTCGCGGTGAGGATCTTATAAATTACCTGAAGACCATACAGGCCAGCGATATTGAATCGATAGAGATCATTACCCAACCCTCATCAAAATATGATGCCGAAGGCAATGCAGGAATCGTCAACATCCGGTTTAAACGGGACAAGAGCCTTGGAACCAATGGAAGCGTGACCAGTGGTCTAACCTATGGGGAGTTTGCCCGATATAACACCTCGGTTTCCTTTAACAATCGCAGTAAGAAAACCAGCCTCTACGGTTCCTTTAGCAACAGTTTTGGAGAAAGCCTGAGCTTTATCAATCTTTTCCGAACACAGAATAATACGGTTTTTGATGCCCGCACAGAGACCATAAACGACAATCTGAGCAATAATATCAGGTTGGGATTTGATTATTATGCCACCAAGGCTTCGACCTTTGGCATTATTCTGAATGGAAATTTTGGTAATTTTGAATCCGACAGTGATTCACGTACACCGATCATCCCTGACGGGAATATCGCACCCGAACAGATATTGGTGGCCGGAAGTGATTCTGAAAACAAAACCTCCAACCTGTATGCCAATGTGAATTATAGTTATAGAGGTGAAAAGAATACCACAGTTAACGTCGACCTTGATTACGGCCGCTATGACCGGGATCGTACCAACCTGCAGCCGAATTCCTATTTCAACCCCGATGAGACAGAATTGATTAGTGAGACCATTAATTTCATGGTGACCCCCATAACCATTGACCTGTTCACGGCAAAGGTCGATTTTGAACAACCGCTACTCAAAGGCGTATTCTCTGCAGGGGTAAAATATTCGAATATCATTACCGATAACCAATTTGATTTCTTTGACCGGATTAACGGGGAAGACATCATCAATGTTGAACGGACAAATGATTTTACCTACGACGAACAGATCAATGCTGCATATATCAATTTCAACAGGAAATACGAAAAATTCAATTTTCAGATCGGACTGAGAGTTGAGAATACGATTTCTGACGGTATCCTTACAGCCCTGCAGGAAGAGCAGAACGACCGTGTGCAACGCAATTATACCGATTGGTTCCCCAGTGGTGGTATAACTTACCAGATGAATCAGAAGAATCAGTTCGCGCTGAACTATAGCCGGCGTGTTCAGCGTCCGAATTATCAGAGTCTGAATCCGTTTGAATATAAGATCGACGAATTGTCATTCAGCAAGGGCAATCCATTTTTACAACCCCAGTATACCGATAACCTGAAACTTTCACACACATACAATTACCGATTAACGACCTCCATAAGTTACAGCTTTGTTCAGGACTACTTTGCAAGGATTACCGAGGCTGTTGGTGATGATCAAAATTTCCTGACCACACGCAATGTGGCCAACCAGGAAGTGATTAATCTGGGTATCTCCTACCCGACCCGTTTTAATGACTGGTGGAATATTTATTTTAGTCTGAATGCCTACAGAAGCATTTTCGAGGCCACAAATGCAGACTTTGTTCCCATTTCTCAGAATACGCTAAGTTTATATGCTCAGAACACCTTTAGCCTTCCAAAAGGATTTCGTGCCGAGGTATCCGGTTGGTACAGTTCACCATCGATATGGGGCGGAACTTACAGGACCAAAAGCCTGGGTTCTTTAAACCTGGCATTTCAGAAACAATTCTTTGATGATAAGCTAACCGCGCGTCTGGCTTTTAACGATATTCTTTTCACTTCACCATGGGAGGGTGATACTGAGTTCGGTGCCCTGGCCATTAATGGTAGCGGCGGCAGCGACAGTCGTCAGGTACGTTTTAACCTGACCTACAATTTCGGTCGAAATGAGATCAAAAAAGCAAGATCGCGGGAAACCGGACTGGAAGATGAAAAAAGTAGAATTCAAAATTAAAATCAAATATCATGAGAATATTAATAATTACTTTGTTCATAAGCATATTGGGATCTGCACAGGCACAGCGCAACTATCTGGCGATATACACCGACGCTTCAGAATTCGGGGCAATCATGTTTCCTCCGGGAACACCATTCGAACTCTACGATTGGGATAACAATCTCGTATTAAACCAGGATAGCTTTGAAGGCATCTTCGCCATTGACGATCCACATACCTTGTATGTATTCCCATCATGGAAGGAAGAAAAGGAGGTTTTCAAACTTGAAAATGCAAGAATTGAGGTTCTTCCGACTAAGAATTACCATAAATCGGGCATCAAACATACGCCTATTAGCAGTCACGGGATAACTGTTACCAAAAGCGTGACTGATTCGGCAGTGAATCCGGGTGAGAAAAATGTCAAACTGGAATTCAGTAACGGGATTCTATTCACCTATACCGATGGAGATGTTGAAGCGACATTGAACGGAAAGATACTTGAAATCGAAAATAAATATCTGGTCTATTCTCAATTAGGAGTCACCAAGAT
>JABDPL010000151.1 GCA_013042825.1 Flavobacteriaceae bacterium
GAAGTAACCAAGATCATGACTTCCGACCCCAGAAGGATCGCAAAAATAGTTGTTGATATTGATGTGCCGATACATACTGAAGAGAAAACAAGGAAAATCCTTGAACATACCGCTCGCACCTGCCCAGTGCTTTACAGCCTGCATCCTGAAATCGAGAAAGCGGTGACCTTTAACTGGGGAAAATGATTCTGTTTTATTTATGGATATGGGTTGTCTTCACGGGTTTTCAGGAGGAACCTACGCTTAGCTGGTCTGCCGAATACCGCCTGGAATGGAGTGATTTCAGAGGAGAACCCGAGGATAGAGCCGATGTGGTTGCGGTAACAGCTTCCGGTTTGACCTATGGGTATTCCACAACCGAGTATCCTTCTGGAGACATTACTTATGATATAGATGTTACCGCCTTCTTTTATCCTGAAAGGTCCTGGTATATGGAGGATGAGGTTACCGATATAGTCCTCGATCATGAGCGGCTTCATTTTGATATTACCGAATTGCATGCCCGGAAATTCCGCGAGCGTGTTAAGAATACCACCTTTAGCCGGAATATCAACAGGGAAATAGATGATATCAGCAAGGCCGTTCACAAGGAGTTGAGGTCCATGCAGCGTAAATACGATTCCGAAACCAATTATTCGCGTCTTCCGGATAAACAAATACTCTGGAATGAGTTTATCAGAACTGAGTTAAAAAAAATGGAAGACTATAGGTAAGCGGCTATTCTTCGGTTAACTCGATGGATGAACCCTTGCCAATCCAAAGAATAGCATCGTCATGTTCTGATAATTTTCCTTCACCATTTTTCACCTGGTAGCTTCCAGGGGGTAATACAAGCTTCACCGTCCATTCCGAACTTTCCTGTGTGACCATCAGTTCTTTCTTTGTATCGATGGTTTGATAAAAAACGGATATTGAATTCTCCCCAATTCTGACGTTTTCAATAGAGGCCTTATCCCAACTCTCAGGCATTCGCGGTTTTATAACAACCATTTTTTCTGAAGCCATTGGGTCAATTCCAAAGAATTGCTGAACAATAGGAATTGCAAACCCATAGATATTCCAGGCCTGGGTCATCATGCCGTAATCGGGTGAGACCTCATACATGCTTCCCGGAAGCGCATAGCTAAAGGTTCTTGTCATTCTTTGCAGATAATTAAGGGCCTTTTCAGGCCTGCCATAATTGTTCTCTGCTACGGCCTGCACAGCTGTAGGCAGCGTCATAACAGCCCCGGTATATGAAAACACCTGGCTTCCCTTGAATGAACCATCGTCAGATCCTGCACTTTCATCACGGTCTATTCCGGTAACAAATACACCAAAGGGATTCACGAATTTTTCTGCTGTTTTCAGGGCTTTCAGGGCTTTTTCGGGTTCTGCTATTCCCATTTCCAACGGGGTATTTACTACCCAGTTATGATGCAATACGAATGGTCTTGGGTCCCTAGAAGGATTGTCAAGTATGGTTTGTTGTGTTTGCCTGAGTTCCTCTATGGCCCAGGGTTTATTCAGGGTATCGGCGCGAACTATGGCGTCTTCGATCAAATGCAGAGCTTGTTTATCTGTACCGATAAAATCAGCATATGAATTAAAGGTGTCTGACCAGAATTCTTCATTGATTTTTTTTCTGAGTTTATCGGCGATTGTGTTATACGACTCTGCGGAAGATCTATCGTTTAGAACGGCTGCAATTTTGGCCGCATCTTCAAACGCTCTTTGGGTGTAAGAAGCAACATCTATCATTTCAGAATCGAGACCGTGGATCTCCATCATTCCGAATCCATCTGGAAAAAGGTTTTTATTGGCATCCTTGGTATCCATTAGCCATTGGAGTCCGCTTTTGACCGTTGGATAGTAAGACATCAGGAACTCCCGGTCGCCGTTCCATTTGTAGATCTCCCAGATCAGCGAGGCGAATTGGGGGGTTTCATTAATATTTCCCTTGTTGAACACCGCCCCATTACTCGACATCTCATGGATGATTCTGCCATTGCCGTTCACAGCATGGGAAACACTATCAAGCAGGCTGATGGTTTCATAAACCGCATGATCCTGGCCTATGGCCATATAGCCCTTCAGCGCATATTCACTATCAACTCCGAACCACCAGGGATAGTCGGGAATTCCTGCAGCAATGCCTGTTCCCACCTCGGGAACGGTCCTGACCAGCCAATCGCAGTTATACTTGAGCCATTCAAAGGTCTGCTCCATGTCTTTATCAGGAATAGTAAGTTTTGTACGCAGGGCAAGCTCGGCATAACGCTCCTTCTTGGCCCTTAGAAAGTTGAATGCATTTGTCTTGATATTTTCGTAAGATTCTTCCATATCATCAACAGACACATACGATCCCGCGATGAAAATATTAAGGACAGCCGAACTATTGGGATCGATATTTACATTGTAGAGGATAGCAGCTGAGGTTCCCAAGCCGCTTTGCTCATTTTTCGTTTCCTGATGTGATTGGCTTATGGAATCGCTTCCGAACATAACCGACCAGGGATTGGATTCATCCTGCATAACCCAGGCATCATGATCAGTATTAAATTTGGCAACGTCTGAACTGTCAATCATCCCTGTTTGTTCACCTAACCAGGTTGGTCGTAAATCGGAATGGCCTGTGAATTTAAAATGCAGGGATCTGGCTTCAGTATTTGTGTTCCTGACCATGAATTGAACTATGATGCCCTGTATTCCATCAGGAACAAACTGCCAGCGCTCGATTTCCAGGCCTGAATCTTTAAAATCATAAGTATGTCTGTTGGCCATGGGAAAATTGACAAAACTGTCGGCTTTATCAAGAATTATCCTATTCCCCGAATCTTCGATTTCAACTTCGAATCCGTCCATAAGTTTGATGGGATGATTCCAGACACCACCCATCTCACCTTTTATATGCCACCCCAGATCAGGGAAACTGCCGTCCTGATGGCCTACCATATAAAGGCGATTCCCGGCAGTGACATATGGAGAGTTCAGGTATTCTGTTCGGCCTTCGATCTGAGGTGATCCTTTCAAAATTTCCGCTATGGTTTCAGGTTCTGAAGGGGAGCATGCAGAGATAGTCAACATGGTGATAAACAGTTGAAAACAGAATTTTTTCATAACAGAGAAAATTAATTTTTAGATCGCTGGAGATTAGCGAAATTAACGGTAAATTCATCTTATGTCAACAAATTTGTGGTGATTGTTGACATATAAGTCGAATTTACAAGGCTAAAGCCGGAAAAGGTTCGATTCAAATTCGTAAATTTGTTCGCGTTTATAAGCGCAACATGACCAACTCTACAAAATATGTCTTTGTAACCGGAGGAGTGAGTTCGTCACTGGGTAAGGGAATTATAGCGGCTTCACTGGCCAAATTACTTCAGGCTCAGGGTTACAGGACTACGATTCAGAAATTAGACCCGTATATCAATGTCGATCCAGGTACCTTAAATCCCTATGAACATGGGGAATGCTATGTCACAGACGATGGTGCCGAAACCGATCTCGACCTGGGGCATTATGAGCGATTCTTAAATGTGCCCACATCACAAGCGAATAATGTCACTACGGGAAGGATCTACCAAAGTGGTATAGAAAAAGAGAGACGTGGTGAATTCCTCGGCAGAACCGTTCAGGTCATACCCCATATCACCGACGAGATAAAGGATCGTATTCAGATCCTGGGGAAATCGGGTGACTATGATATCGTAATTACAGAAATAGGAGGAACGGTTGGGGATATTG
>JABDPL010000162.1 GCA_013042825.1 Flavobacteriaceae bacterium
CCTCACCATTTGCTGCAAAAGTCTCATTATGTAAAGTGGTATTAATTTTAACATTAGTTCGTTCCAGTTTTGCTTCCGCCATTTGAGATGCAATTGCACGTTTCCAGATCAGTTCATACAATCTGGCCTGGTCGGCATCGGCACTGATCTGCTGACGCGAAAAATCGGTCGGTCGTATAGCCTCATGAGCCTCCTGGGCACCTTTGGATTTGCTTGTATAATTCCGAGGTGTGCTGTAGGCATCACCATAAACCGATTTCACCTGTGCTTCGGCCGCCTTGCGGGCCTCAGCCGAAAGATTGGTGCTGTCGGTTCTCATATAGGTAATCAAACCGGCCTCATAAAGCCGCTGTGCCATCGTCATGGTCTTAGCAACAGAAAAATATAGTTTTCGAGAAGCTTCCTGCTGGAGGGTTGATGTTGTAAATGGTGCTGCAGGTGATTTCTTCGCTGGTATTTTATCAAGGCCTGAAACCGAATATTCTGCGTTGATATTCTTTTTGAGAAAGGTTTCTGCCTCCTCCCGAGATTTAAAATTCTTCGGAAGCCTGGCTTTAAAAGCCTGACCACCTTGCGTTTTGAATTCAGCGTCAATCCTGAAAGATGCCTCGGGCTTAAACTGTTCGATCTCGCGTTCACGCTCAACTATCAAACGCACGGAAACCGATTGAACGCGTCCTGCAGACAGTCCGCTTTTTATCTTTCGCCAAAGTACGGGACTCAGCTCATAGCCAACAATACGGTCGAGCACCCGTCTTGCCTGTTGTGCATCAACCAGGTTATAATCGATACCCCTGGGATTCTCAATGGCTTTCTTTATGGCCGATTTGGTAATTTCATGGAATACGATCCGCTTGATCTTGTTTTTATCCAATTTCAGGGTTTCGGCCAGATGCCATGCAATGGCTTCCCCTTCCCTGTCCTCATCGCTCGCTAGCCAAACCATTTCAGCTTTCTTGGCGAGTTCTTTGAGTTTTTTTACAACGGCTTTTTTATCGCTCGAGACCTTGTATTTGGGTTTGAAATCGCTATCGACATTTACACCGAGTTCCTTAGAAGGCAAATCGGCAATATGTCCGAAACTGGACTCTACTTTGAAGTCTTTTCCAAGAAATTTTTCAATAGTTCTGGCCTTAGCCGGTGACTCTACGATCACTAAATTCTTCGCCATAAATCAATTTTTGAGAGGTACAAATGTAGACGTTTTTTTTGATTTGCACGTTTTAGCTCGTTTGGAATGGCTTGAAATCCGGTGGTTTTCAGAAGACAAAAAACTTAAATATCGATGCGGACAGGTTGATTAATACTCAACCGACCCGATAGACTCAATACGATCCTCAGCGTTATCAAATCCTACGGTTTCCTTGTATACATAATAAGTAGGATGATAGGTAAAGGCAGCCGTGAATAGAGACCCGATTCCACATAAAATAAATCCGACTATTGAAGCTAACAGGGATGCGACCATGATAAGTCCGAACGTCACCAACCATTTCCTGTTTCCCAGTTTAAAGGAAGCCTTAACGATATCACCAACCGAGAGTTCAGGGTTAAATCCCATAAAGACCGGGAAAAAACTAATGGGAACGATGAGGTAAAAAATTCCCAGGGTACTCACAAAAAACGTAGGTACTACCAGAAGCAGGACAATACCATATAATATTAAAGTAACGAGTATCAGCAAGAATGCTTTCGATAAATACTTGCCCTTCAGAAAATAAAAGAAATCGTTGGTTACAACCTCCTGGTCATGATCAAACTTGTAGAGTATCCTGTAAAATGCGGCATACAGACAGAGGGAAACCGAACTGATCACCATAATTCCAACAAGGAAGAATAAAGCATAAACTATGGAAAAGCCTGCCATAAAGTTTTCGTAAACCGAAGAATCGACAAAACCGTTCTGAGATTCAGAAATGATCAATCCGACAAACGGAATGTAGAAGATTATTATAAATGGCAGCGTCAATGCAAAAACAAAGAGTTGCAACACAAATCCCTGCAGCCATGATTTTTTGAAAAGGTCGATAGACTGATTGAAAATGATCCCAAAATCCAAGGCCGGTGAACGTTCGATCTTACGGTAAAGGTCTGATAGCGAATCCATACATATAGGGTTGGTCTCTCAAAGATAATTTAAATTTAAAGGGTTTCAAACAAGAATGTAATAATATGACACTTTGTCAGAATACCGTAAATAAATTGTATCTTTGCAAACCGATTTAAAGTCAGGTATAATTGTTGAAAACAGCTTTGAGCGGGGCAAATCAATGGAAAAGATACTAGAAGAAAACAAACAAGGTGAATCGCTTTTTTCAGAGGCTGATCATGCCAATGGAAAAAAACTCTACATCGAGAGTTACGGATGCCAGATGAATTTCAGCGACAGCGAGATCGTGGCTTCCATACTGGCGAAAGAAGGGTTCAATACAACTCAGAATCTTGAAGACGCAGATCTTGTGTTGGTCAATACCTGTTCTATTCGGGAAAAGGCTGAACAGACCGTGAGAAAGCGCCTTGAAAAATATAACGCCGTTAAAAAGATCAATCCCGGTATGAAGATCGGGGTTTTGGGCTGTATGGCCGAACGCCTCAAAAGCAAATTCCTTGAAGAGGAAAAGATGGTCGACCTGGTTGTTGGTCCGGATGCCTACAAAGATCTCCCAAACCTGATTGCCGAAGTCGATGAAGGCCGGCATGCTGTTAATGTCATCCTTTCAAAAGATGAGACCTATGGGGATGTTTCACCCGTGCGATTAGACAGCACAGGTGTATCAGCCTTTGTTTCCATTACCCGTGGTTGCGACAATATGTGCACGTTCTGCGTGGTTCCCTTTACCAGGGGCCGGGAAAGAAGCAGGGATCCACAAAGCATATTAAAGGAAATACAGGAACTATGGGAAAACGGATATAAGGAAGTTACCCTCCTGGGGCAGAATGTAGATAGTTACCTTTGGTATGGCGGTGGACTCAAGAAGGATTTTTCCAAAGCATCGGAAATGCAGAAAGCCACGGCGGTGAATTTCGCCCAATTGCTGGACCTTTGTGCAACTGCTCAGCCTAAGATGCGTTTTCGGTTTTCCACTTCAAACCCGCAGGACATGACAATCGATGTCATTGAGGTCATGGCTAAGCACCGGAATATCTGCAAGTATATACACCTTCCCGTGCAGAGTGGCAGCAATAAGATTTTGAAGGCGATGAACCGGCAGCACACGCGTGAGGAATATTTCAAACTGATCGACAATATATGGAAGATCATCCCGGATTGCGCTATCAGCCAGGACATCATTGCCGGCTTCCCCACCGAGACTGAAGAGGACCACATGGATACCCTCAGTTTAATGGAATATGTGAAATATGACTTCGGATTTATGTTTGCATATTCCGAGAGGCCCGGAACACTGGCCGAGCGCAAATTGGCTGATGATGTTCCAATGGAGATCAAGAAACGGCGGTTGCAAGAGATCATTCAGCTGCAGCAAAAACACGGACTTTTCAGAACACGGCAGCAGTTAGGAAAGACAGTTGAGGTTCTAATTGAAAAGGAGTCAAAAAAATCGGATCTGCATTGGTCCGGGAGAAACAGCCAGAATACCGTGGTCGTATTTCCTAAGGAAAACTACAAGCCCGGTGATTTCGTTAATGTGAAGGTCATTGAATGTACATCAGCCACCTTGATAGGCGAAGCTGAGGGGTATTCTGAAAACAATTGATAATGGAATCAGTACAAGCCATAAAACAACGTTTTGGGATTGTAGGGAATGATCCGGGGTTAAATCGTGCTATCGAAAAGGCCATCCAGGTTGCCGCAACCGATATTTCGGTTTTGGTAACAGGTGAGAGCGGTGTTGGTAAAGAGGCTATTCCGAAGATCATTCACCAGCTGTCGCACCGCAAACATGGAAAATACATTGCGGTTAATTGTGGGGCTATTCCGGAAGGAACCATAGACAGCGAATTATTCGGGCATGAGAAAGGCGCTTTTACCGGTGCCACCCAAACCCGGTCAGGGTATTTTGAAGTGGCCGACGGAGGCACCATCTTCTTAGACGAGGTTGGAGAACTCCCGCTGACTACCCAGGTAAGGTTGTTGCGTGTACTTGAAAACGGTGAGTTCATCAAAGTTGGATCGAGTAAGGTTCAGAAAACCAATGTCAGGATAGTGGCCGCTACCAATCAAAATATGTTTGATGCCATTCAGAAAGAACGCTTCCGTGAAGACCTGTATTACAGGTTGAGCACAGTTGAGATAAATCTTCCTGCCCTTAGAGATCGGCAGGACGATATTCATTTGCTCTTCAGGAAATTCGCGAGTGATTTTGCATTGAAATATAAGATGCCCACCATACGGCTTACCGATGATGCCGTTACTGAATTACTCAGTTACAGATGGGGCGGTAACATCAGGCAATTGCGCAATGTGGCCGAGCAAATTTCTGTTTTGGAAAAGAACCGGGCTATAGACAGGGCTGCGTTGCTGAGTTACTTACCCGATGCACACAGCAATTTACCAGCGGTAATTGAAAAAACAAAACAGGACAGCGACTTCAGCAACGAGCGTGAGATCCTCTATAAGGTCTTATTCGATATGAAATCAGATCTCAATGATCTGAAGCAGTTGACCATGGAACTCATGAAAAGTGGCGCTTCCGATGTAAAGCAGAAACATCAGGGCCTGATCGATAAGATCTATGGTGATGGAGATAATGGTGAACAGCAGATGGAAGTCCTGCCTGCAACACGTCCCGAAGAACCTGAGGTTAAAATCGTGCAACCTGCTGAAGACCGCTATGAATATGCCGAAGAAATCGAAGAGGAAGAAACCCTCTCGCTGCAAGACAAGGAGCTTGAATTGATCAAGAAGTCGCTTGAACGACACAAGGGTAAACGCAAACTCGCCGCCCAGGAACTGGGAATAAGCGAGCGCACACTTTACAGGAAAATCAAACAATACGATCTATAATTGTCTGGAATGAAAGCTGTAGAAATATTTATGATTCGGAAATCCTTCAGTAGGAATAGCTCTGAGAAGATCAGGGCAGAAGCCGAAGCTTTGGTCAATGAAAAACACTACCAGGGCTACCGCGTGATCAACATCGATTTCGATGTGGCCGACAATGCCGGCTATATATATGCGTTTATAACCATGAAACGTCCTAATACCTATTAAATGAAGTATATCAGCAAGTCTGTAGTTTTATTCTTGTTTTCAATTATACTGGCCAGTTGCGGGCCCTATTCGTTTACCGGCGCTTCCATTCCTGAAGGAACCGAGACCTTCCAGGTTAATTTCTTTCAGAATAATGCGCCCTTGATAGAGCCCGGCCTTGATCTTGAATTCACCCAAAGCCTCCAGGATCTCATTCTGAATCAAACCAATCTTGACCTGGTAAAATCAAATGGTGACCTGGTATACGAAGGCGAGATCACAGAGTACCGCATTTCACCAACAACGGCAACAGCAGAAAATACAGCTGCGCAAAACCGCCTGACGATAGGTGTTAACGTACGATTCTATGATCGCAAAAATGATCAAAATGATTTTGAAAAACGGTTCTCGTTTTTCTTCGATTATGAAGGCAGTGCCCAATTGATAGGTACTCAAAAGGAAGTTGCCATAGAAGAGATCTTCGATCGTATTACACAAGATATATTTAACGCCTCACTGGCGAACTGGTAAATGACAACATCTGAATTCACATATGTGCTTGAACATCCCGACTCCATGAGTCGTGAACAGGTGCATGAATTCCGGGCCATAATCGATAAATTCCCGTTCTTTCAGCCGGCCAGGGCCTTATATCTTAAAGGTCTAAAATTGAATGACAGCTTCCTGTATAACCAGGAACTGAAAACTACAGCCGCCTACACTGCCGACAGAAGCGTATTATTCGATTTCATAACGTCTGAAGAATTTGTTCAGAATGAGATCTCAGATCTCATCACCTATAACCTCGAACATTTAAAGGAGATCGAACTGCAGTCGTATGAAGACGTTTCAACCCGACTGAAAACCGAGTCGAGCGATGAATGGCTGGAGCGTGCGGTAAAAGAGGAGCAAGATCAGCAAATAGATCAGGCCCCTGAGGAACCGGTTTCAAAATCAATCGAAGCGGAGGAAGAGGCCGAAACAATTAAAGTTACCACACCCTCACTAGAAATAGGCACACCGCTTGAATTCGATAAGAATGAGATGCATTCATTTTCTGAATGGTTAAAGCTTACCCGTTTTAAGCCTATAGATCGGAAAACCGATGAGGAAATTGCAGCTAAGCCCGATGATCCCACGCAGAAAGAACCGAAACACAAAGATGCCATCGATCGTTTTCTGGAAACAAAACCGACGATGCCACCTGTAAGTCAGGAAGCCCCGAAAATCAACCTGGCCAAGGAGCGTATGCTTAAACCGGAATCCCTGATGACCGAAACTCTGGCGCGTATTTACCTGGAACAGAAAAATTACGATAAAGCCATAAAAGCCTACGAGATTTTAAGTTTGAAATATCCGGAAAAAAGTGGTTTCTTTGCAGACCAAATTCTAGCAATCAAAGAATTAAAAAAATAAGTTGATACAATGAGTACGTTTTCAATATTCCTAATTCTGATCGTGATCGTAGCCTTTCTTTTGGTTGTGGTCATTATGGTTCAGAATCCAAAAGGTGGCGGATTGTCATCCTCATTTGGCGGCGGCGGAACCCAGCAATTGGGGGGTGTAAAAAAGACCACCGATTTCCTCGATAAAAGTACCTGGACATTGGCTACACTCCTTATTATTCTCATCCTTCTTTCGAACATCGCCATTCCGGGTGCAGGAGGCAGTGTGGAATCTAAGGCCCTGGATGATGAATCAACAACGGCTCAACCATTGCCGGAAACGAGCGAAGCTGATGAACCGGCCGAACTCAATACGCCGATAAACGACACCACCCAGTAATACTGTTGCAGAACAATATTATGCCAACTGAAAATGTTGGCATTTTTTATTTAATGAAATTTTGTCAGGCATGATGCTATGGCACAATTTCTGAATGACTGGCTTCGAATTTAATTAACTAAAAATCTAAATACACAACTATGGGAGTGAATATAAAACCACTTGCAGATCGGGTCCTGATCGAACCGATGGAAGCAGAAACAACCACCGCATCAGGAATCATTATCCCTGACACTGCCAAGGAAAAACCCCAAAAGGGAAAGGTAGTTGCAGTAGGACCGGGTAAAAAAGATGAACCGATGACGGTTAAAACCGGGGAAACCGTTCTATATGGTAAATACGCCGGAACAGAATTAAAACTCGAAGGAAAAGACTACATAATCATGCGGGAAAGTGATATACTCGCTATTATCTAACTAACAATTCACTAAACAATTATGGCAAAAGAGATAAAATTCAATACCGATGCCCGCAACGGAATTAAAAGCGGGGTCGATGCATTGGCAAATGCTGTAAAAGTCACGCTTGGCCCAAAGGGCCGGAACGTGATCATCAGCAAATCCTTTGGTTCACCCCAAGTGACCAAAGACGGTGTTACCGTAGCCAAAGAAGTTGAGCTCGAGGACGAACTTGAAAACATGGGAGCGCAAATGGTGAAGGAAGTGGCTTCCAAAACTAATGATCTTGCCGGTGACGGTACCACAACTGCTACGGTTCTTGCACAGGCCATTGTAAAGGAAGGGCTTAAGAACGTTGCTGCAGGTGCCAACCCCATGGATCTGAAACGCGGAATCGATAAAGCGGTTACTGCAATCACCAAGGATCTTGAAAAACAGGCAAAAAAAGTTGGAAATTCCTCCAAACAGATTCAGCAGGTCGCTGCTATCTCATCGAATAACGACGAGATGATCGGTGAACTTATAGCTGCTGCTTTCGATAAAGTAGGGAAAGAAGGCGTAATTACCGTGGAAGAGGCCAAAGGAACCGATACCTATGTTGACGTTGTTGAAGGTATGCAATT
>JABDPL010000175.1 GCA_013042825.1 Flavobacteriaceae bacterium
ACTCAAAATCAGCAATTAGTGGGGCCTCGATTATTATCTCTCCTTCTCTGTAGCATTTGGAATTACTACAGCCACAAGGCTGATTGGCATTGGGTCGCCAGGACATATAATAGTCTGAAAGGGTCACTTGGGCTCCGCAATCCCATGCAAATTGGTATACATCAAGTGTGACATTTGTAGGGATCGGTTGCCCTTCATAATAACATTCATCTACAGTACCTATGTATACACCATCGACATAAATATTAAAATGCAGGTACAAGGTATATCGCGGTGCAGCAGAATTTGCAACGAAGTTAGCCCACAGATGCGCATCTACAACATCGCCGGGGTCGCAATATCCAGCGGTAAACTGAACACCGTTCTCATCACCCAGATAAAAGGTTTCCAGGGTGAAATCATTTGCCGTACAGGAAGAGGTTTCACAAACTACCGTCTGTCCAAATAATGGGTTAAAACCAAACAGCAGGCCAAGCAAGATTAAGTAAGTCGTAATTTTTTGCCTCATCAAATTGTTTTAGATTTGGGTCTAAATGTAATGGCGAGGGAACCATTTTACGTCCCAAGAAATTTGTTAAATCCTTGGACTGTTTTCTTAATTCGGCCGAAATATATAAAAAATAATCCTTAAAACGTACAATTTTTTCGATAAAGTGTATTTGCGTGTAGGAAAAATAGTATTTTTTTAGTCAATTATTAAATTGGAAGTACTATTTTACAAAAGCTTTAAACTTATACCGAAATGCTCACGATAAAAAAATTAGCGGCTATTGATATCGGATCCAACGCCATAAGGCTTATGATCGCCGATGTAATTGAGCAACACGATAAATCTCCGATTTTCAGGAAGAGTTCCCTTGTTCGAGTGCCCATACGGTTAGGTGCCGATGTGTTTTCCATGGGTGAGATTTCACCGCAGAATAGGGTTAGAATGCAGGACACCATGCTGGCATTCAAATTATTGATGCGTGCTCATGGCATTGACCAATATAAGGCTTGTGCAACCTCGGCCATGCGCGAAGCGGAGAATGGCAGCGCAGTTGTTGAAAATATTAAAAACCGCTCTGGTGTTGAAATCGATATCATCGATGGTGAGGAAGAAGCCACGATAATCGCTGCTACTGATATCTCAAAATATATCGATACCGATAAGACCTATCTGTATGTGGACGTTGGAGGAGGGAGCACCGAGTTTACGATCATTCATCATGGCGATAAGAAGCGTTCACAATCCTTCAAGATCGGAACAGTCCGTTTACTGAAGGACCTGGTGACCATAGATGTTTGGGACAAAGCTCAGAAATGGATCAGGAAGTATACCAAAGACTACGAGCGCATTGCGGTTATCGGTTCCGGTGGAAATATCAATAAGATTTTCAAGATATCCGGAAAGCCCTTAGGTGAACCGCTTACATATTTTTATCTGACCTCCTTTTATGAAAAACTCAGGCGATATAGCTATGAAGAACGAATTGTTGATCTGGAGTTGAAACAGGACCGTGCCGATGTTATTGAACATGCGACCAGAATTTATCTTTCGGCTATGAAATGGAGCGGGGCCGAGCATATCTATGTGCCCAAGATCGGTTTATCTGACGGAATTATAAAAAGCCTGTACTACGGATTTATTGAAGGCCGGTCAATTGCAGAGTTGCATCAGCCGTGAATGGTTTCTTTTTTACCCAGATCCTTCATTATTTCTGCTTCGAAGGCCAGGAGATCCTGCCATTTTTGATCAACTACCTCACGATCACCATACATCCTTGCAAATTTCAGGAACATGGTATAGTGATTAGCTTCACTAACCATTAATTTTCTGTAAAACTGCGCTAATTCCTTGTCTTCCAATTCTTCTGAAAGCAATCTGAACCGCTCACAGCTTCTTGCTTCAATCAAGGCTGCATATAACAACCGATGCACAAGATGGGTTTCGCGACTGCCACCTTTCGGAAAGAACTTCATAAGTTTATTCACGTATTCATCTTTCCGTTCACGACCGAGCACCCAACCTCTGGCCGTAATTTTGTCATGTACCATTTTGAAATGACTGATCTCCTCTTTTACAAGGGCTGTCATTTCTCGAACCAGTTCCGTCTTTTCAGGAAATCCGACAATAAGTGAAATGGCCGTACTCGCAGCCTTTTGCTCACAGTAGGCATGATCGGTGAGGATTTCTTCAATGTTCTTTTCAACGATATTGACCCATCGCGGATCTGTGGGAAGTTTTAAGCCAAGCATTATTAAAGATCGAGATCAAAGGTTTTTTTTAGCAATTCTATATTCTTATTCTTTTCCCTAAGCTTCTGGTATTTTTCCTGAGGAGTATAGACATACTGTCTTTCCTTGGTTTCGTTAACACTGATCTCCAGATCTACATCAAAGTTGTTCAATGTTGTTCGCAATTGCCTAAGAAGATCTGATTTTTCCCGCTCGAGCTCCACTTTATTGGTGGCATTGGGAAACTCTAAGGTTACAGTGGTTCCTTCTAACTTCGGATTGTCTATCCTTAAAATTGAAGCCAGATTAAATTTTCCTTTCTTTTCAATTTTGGTCACGTAATCTTTCCATGCCTTATCCAGATCTTTTTGTTCGAATGATTCACGCGGTAGTTCCTCTTCATCCAGGATCACTTCCATTTGCCTGATCTGATGTTCCTTTCTTTTTCTAATGCTGGTAAGGGATAGTCCAGAAGCCATCTTTTCAGACTTCATCATGATCTCAGGCCGTTTCGCAGCGAGTTTTTCTGCTACCTCTTCAATTTCCTTCTCAGGAGTTGGTTCTTCCGGGGGGAATTCTGAAAGGGAGGTGGTGTCGGCATTTTCATTTTTTTCTTTTGGTAGTGGGGGTGTAATTTTAACAGGCTGGACCCCAAGGGTTTTAAAGTACGAAGCCGGGATTATGAATGTATTATTGTTTTTTTTTTCAGATTCAAACGAAAGCGAAGCCAATTGCATTAAGCATAGCTCAACCAGTAATCTTTGATTTTTACTGCTTTTGAATTTCAAATCACATGTATTGGCCAATTCTATGGCGTTTACAAGGAATTCCATCGAGGTCTTTTCCGATTGTTTCTGATATTTGAGTTTTGTATCGTCTCCAACTTCAAGGAGTGCAATCGTTTCCGGGGTCTTACATACCAGAAGATCCCTAAAATGGGAAGCCAGGCCAATAATATAGTGGTGTCCTTCAAAACCTCTGGCCAGGATCTCGTTAAACTGAATCAGCAATTCCGGGATCTTGCCTTCAAGAATGAGTTCGGTGCTAATGATAAAGGTCTCATAATCGAGCACGTTGAGGTTTTCCGTTACCGCCTGACGGGTTAACTGCTTGCCGGCAAAACTTACAACGCGATCGAAGATAGACAGGGCATCTCGCATAGCCCCATCTGCTTTCTGGGCAATAATATGAAGCGCATCATCTTCGGCTTCAATACCTTGTTCTTTGGCTATATGTTTTAGGTATTCTTTTATGTCGGTTATGGTGATGCGTTTAAAATCGAAAATCTGACAGCGCGAAAGAATGGTCGGAATGATCTTGTGCTTTTCTGTGGTGGCCAGTATAAAAATGCAATGCTTCGGCGGTTCTTCCAGGGTCTTCAGGAAGGCGTTAAACGCCGACTGCGACAACATGTGGACCTCATCGATAATATAGACCTTATATTTTCCGACCTGTGGTGGAATACGAACCTGGTCGGTCAAATTCCTTATATCATCTACCGAGTTATTTGATGCTGCATCGAGTTCAAAAATATTGAATGCAAAATCCTCATCGGTTCGGGTGTTGTCATCCTGATTGATCATCTTTGCCAGTATCCTAGCGCAGGTTGTTTTACCTACGCCTCTGGGTCCGGTAAACAACAAGGCCTGGGCCAAGTGATTGTTTGCTATGGCATTGGTAAGCGTATTGGTTATAGCTTCCTGCCCTACAACATCCTTAAAGGTTTGAGGTCTGTATTTTCTGGCCGATACAACGAAGTGTTCCATCTCAATCGTGTGTTGAACAAAGTTAAAAATTCAGTCTGATTATCAGAATTCAGACTGGCTAAAAACTGAGGAGTTATTAACAAATTCTGCCTAAGGTTAGCAAAGAATATTTCAGTTCTTTATGATAGCACATTTAAATGAAAAACTTGACAACCATGGCACAGATATTGTACTTTTGCAGCTGAGTTGAATGTCTTATCGCTGTGAATTGAGTTCACTCTAATTCATGGAGGAAAGTCCGAACACCATAGTGC
>JABDPL010000188.1 GCA_013042825.1 Flavobacteriaceae bacterium
GCTATAGGTACCATCACCATTATTGGTCATCTTCTGAACCTCGTTGGAATTTTCCCATGTACCGTTTGTGGGAGAATCCCCTTGCTGAACATCATTCAGGTCATACCACCAGGCCCATAGATAAATATTATCAGGCTGACCGGGATTCCAGATTGTAGGATCCACATCTGAAACGGTAATCGTGATCTCTTCATCTTCATCGAAAGTGGCCGGTGTTATAGTAAAGGTTGCGTTTTGAACCTGAGCGATAGCAGTGACCCCCCAGAATAGCGTTAAGCCGAGTAAAAATTTCTTCATAACAACATTTATTTAAAAAAAAGGCTATGCCTCGCATAGCCTTTTTCTATTCAAAATAAATTTAATCTAAGCTGATAACTTTATTTAAATCATCGATGGTTACAAAGCGTGCGCCCGTTTCACCAATATACTTGAAGTTATCATCATCATCCATATTATTGATTAGATCTTCATCAATGGTGTATCCGGCATCTTCATAATACGGATAGTTACGTCCTGAAGGCCATTCAGTATTTGCTGTAAACCAACGGAAATTGGCATCACCATCAGCATCGAAATTCACCCATCCGGTGTAAACACTATCACCGGAGCAGAATAATTGAACAGGTGTATCCCAGCTCCATCCTGCATCGGCTAATCCGGCACCAACGCCAAAAAGCACATCGAATTCACATGAACCTGTTGCCTGTGGTGGCCCTAAGGTGACCGTTTTATTAAGATCATCGATCTCCAAGAAGTATAATCCTGAGGTACCTACAAACGCGAAATTACTATCATCGTCATTCGCGTTCACCAGATTTTCATCAATCGTGTATCCAGCATCTTCATACCAGGGATAATTTCGTCCTGAGGGCCATTCAGTTTCTACCGTAAAGAAACGGAAGTTATTATCGGAACCATCATTATTCTGCAATTCTACGTTTCCGGAATAAACACCGTTACCGGTACATGCTAACACACCAGGGGTATCCCAGCTCCAACCGGCAAATTTTATTCCGGCACCCACCATGAAAAGTTGATCGTATTCACAAACAGCCATTTCTTCATCAGATTCCTCAAGCCATACAAGTTTCATTGCTTGATTGGGTGTGAATGATTCGCTGCCATCGACACCAATTACAGACCTCAGCCTGAAATCGACCTCACCTTCATTTGGCGCTTCAGTTTCAGGATCATTATCCAGTCCTAATTGGGCGGCAATTCCCAAAAGATCACCAATGGTGACAGCTATTTCAGTTCCATTGGTTGAACCCAATGTTGTTGCATCACTGAAATCGCCGGCAATTGAGTATTGAAGATCAAAGGTGAAATTTGTTGGAACACCCGCATCAGGTATATTCCAGGTAAATCGCTCTCCTAAATTTCCGGCAGTTGCTGCCGAAATTATATATTCAGCCAAGAATGTATTCGTAAAGCTGACCTCTGTTGTGTCGCTGGCAATGAATACCACATCATCATCTTGCTGGCACGCATTGAATCCGAAAGCGATCAGCAATATTAGTCCTATTATTTTAATTTGTTTCATCGTATTGAGTTTTAGTATCCTTCATTTTGAGTTAAGTTGGTATTTACACCCAGGTCTGATGCCGGTATCGGCATAACATCCCTAAAGGCTTCTGTGGTGGTTCCCTGCGGAACATTGCCTTTCCATGGCCAGACACCCTGATCGGAGAATTGTCCGAATCGGATAAGGTCTGTTCTTCTGTGGCATTCCCAGTATAGTTCTCTGGATCGCTCATCAAGGATGAAGTCCAGGGTAAGATCACTTCCGTTGATATTCCCTATTGGGCTACCGCCATTGGCACGCTCACGTAATTCATTGATATAATCAACTGCCTGTCCAATCGTTCCACCGGCTCCGCGAACGGCGCATTCAGCATACATAAGATAAGCGTCGGCCAATCTGAACATCGGGAAATCAGTGTCAGGAAAATCTCCGGTTGCATCAGAGCCCGGATTTCCATTGATATCGACATTCCTGTACTTGGCCACGGCGTAACCATTATTAAATGCTCCGATGTTCTCAATCTCTAACGTTTGACCATCGGTAAATAATAAATTCCTGCCATCGGATAAACTTTGTAGCGTATATGTAAGATTGGCGATGTTCAGCGTGATGTAATAAATACCTGCTTCAGCGATAGCGATGTTGGCCCCGTCTTGTTCGAGGGTGCCGTCAGCACCGTTGTCCCCCAAATTAATAATCCATCCATCACCAAATCTGAACTTGAGTTCTTCCGCCGTGAGCGGCAAATACAAGGCATATTCATTGGGTGCGATCTCATACATGTCGGCATCAGGTCCGTCCCAGCCATTTGGCGTGGCGCTACCTATAATTCCCCAATCGGAAAGTGTACCCAGAGATGAATTGATAGTTTCGAGATCGGGTTGTTCATCAAATTTTTCAACAAAAGCTGACGTAGTGCGAACACCAAACCAACCGCCATTGATACCAAAATCAGCCGGATCCATACTTCCGCCTACCGGGGCATGGCATAAGAATGTCATACCACCGAAGGATTGTGTGTTTAACCCGTCGAACGGGATGGTAAAGATCACCTCAGACTGGGTGCCATTACTGTCGTTATCAGCAAGGAACAAATGGGCGTAAGGATTATCTGAGATGTTGTAGCCTGCCCCAATAACATTATTTATATAGGTCAGGGCATCGCTATATCGAGCTGCTCCGGTGTAAACCTCAGCATTCATATAAACCTTCGCAAGAAGCATCCAAACAGCTGCCTGGTCGGCACGGCCATATTCATTCTGGCGAGCACCTGTTATACTGCTCTCAACATCAAGTAATTCCGATTCGATGTAAGAGAACAGATCAGCACGTTGGATTTGTTGTGGTAGAAATGCTCCAATCGGATCTTCATCCGTAACAAATGGTGGATTCGCGAATAGATCCATGGCATGCCAGTAACTCAAAGCTCGCATAAATCGAGCTTCAGCTCTGAAATTCTGGATATCAGCTCTAAGATCAGCATCAACGCCTCTTTCATCCAATTTCGCATCTGTAGTTTGACGCAGAAATTCGTTACACAGGGCAACCTGGTATAAAATCCTGCTATACATGGTACGTATGAACTCATTACCTGCTGTCCAGTTTTGAGCATGAAGGTCCTTAATGGTACCGTCATCCCATCCAATAACCGCCTCATCAGTGGTTAACTGCTGCATTTTCCAATATAATCTCAAGTAGTTCGAGAAACCTTCGTCTAAGCCTGCAAGATCGGGATCACCCGCGGGGCCCTCTTGACCACTTAACGATATTCCTGCATAAATTTTTGCAAGGAAGGCTCTGTACGAAGCGGGATCATCAAAGGCTGCATCAGCCGTTAAGCGATCATCTTCCGGTTGCAAATCCAGATTATCTGCACAAGACTGAATAAGAAATACAGCCAGAACAAATATCAGGATTGGTTTAAGTGTTCTTATCATAGCGTTTGATTTAATTATGGTTTTCATATTTAAAACGATAGATTAAGACCAAGCACATATGTCCTGGGTCTCGGATAGAAATTATTATCGATTCCGTTTGAGATCTCAGGATCAAGTCCTTCGTAATCTGATATAACAAACAGGTTGTTACCTGTTAACGAGGCTCTTAGATCAACCTTTTCTCCAGGGAATAAATAGCTTACAGATACGTTATCCAATCTTACAAAATCGGCAGGCCGGATGTAATAATCGGAGAACAATCGCGGATCACCGAAATTGGTGTTCAATACATCGCTGTGAGCGTTGGGATAATAATTACCCGGAGCATCGGTAATAGTGCTGATGTTACCCCTGTCTGAGGCAACGTTGTTGTACATATAATTACCAAAGCTTCCTCTAAAGGTAAAACTAAAATCTAAATTTTTATAGCTCAAATTGCTGGTCAATCCGGCAAAGGCATCAGGTGTGGCCTTTTTGTACGCCTGGCGATCGGCTTCTGTGATCTGGTTGTCACCGTTCACGTCTACATAAGCCCCTTCAATAGGATTTCCGCTGCTGTCATACACTTGTCTGAAGACAAAGAATGTAGTTGGATCGAGTCCTTCTCTCCACAACTGAATGTTATTACCTACACCTCCGGAAATACCACCTTGAGGAATGAAAAACGTAGGATCGTTACCCAAGGTCAAATTGGTGATCTCAACATCCTGGAAAGTCAGGTTGAAGCCGAGGTCCCAGTTAAAATCTTCCTTTTGAATGATCGCTCCGTTAAGCCCAAACTCAATACCTCTACTGGTTGTAGAGCCAACATTGGTTACCAACAAGTCGGCGAGGTTAGATCCTGCCGCCGTAGGAACCTGTGCGAGGAGGTCATCTGTCTCCCTGTAATAGGCATCAATTGTTCCTGTCAGGCGCTCTTCAAAGAAACCAAAATCTAAAGCCACGTTATATTGGGTTGTCTCCTCCCACTTCAGATTTTCATCGAATTCTTCCGGCCTCAGAGTGTTGACGAACTCGTCACCAAACTGAATCGAGGCATCGCTCAGACCCGGGGTATAAATTCCGAGATAACCATAATTCGGACCGATCTCTTGTTGACCGGTTATACCCCAACCACCACGCAGTTTCAAATTAGAGAAGAAGGATCCTTCCATAAATGGTTCGTTCATAATCTTCCAACCCACAGATACACCTGGGAAGTCACCCCAGCGGTTATCTTTACTGAATCGTGAAGAACCATCGCGCCTGTAACTGGCTGAGATCAGGTAACGATCCGCTATATCGAAACTGAATCGCGCGAAATAGGATTCCAATGCATTCCTATCTATTGTGCGCGGAATTGTTGTTAATACACCATTGTCTGTTCGTCTTTGGTCAGACTGAACATAGAACTCCTGATAGGAGTGACCCGCGGTCAGATCGAGAACCGTATTTATTGATTCTACATCCTTTTTATAATTAAAGAAGAAATCAAGTAGCGAGTTCCTATTCAGACCGCTGTAGAAATTTTCAAAATCAAAATCGTCGGGACGCGACGGGCTTTTCGGGCTATATTGCGCTCCTTCGAGCTCGGAATAATCAATACCCGCATTCAGATTGAATTTCAGGTCTTCAAGGAACCAAAACCGGTAATCTAAATTCAGGTTTGTGATGTTCCGCTTGTTCCTGGCCCTGTTATCGTCAGTTTCTAGGCGCCATACAGGGTTTATTGGCGCAAGGGTTTCTCCAAAATAATGGAAGAACGAACCATCCGGATTTCTTACCGGTTGGGTGGGATCAAATCCCACAGCTGCGCCGATGGCACCATTATTGGCAAATTTATTATCATCGAGAATACCTTTACTGGTCAATGTTAATTTCAAGTCGTTATCTAGCAAACGCTGAACAAACGACAGGTTTAAGGCATTCCTCTCATATAAGTCACCCGAAAGCACACCTTGCTGGGAGGTATGGTTGTAGTTTGCACGGAAGTTGAAATTATCCCAACCCTGCGAAACTGTAAGGTTGTGAATCGCTCCGGTAGCCGTTTTATAGATCTGGTCCTGCCAGTCGGTATTTGAATTACCCAGCAGATCGGGATTAAAATTGGAATCGGTTTCCGCAATCGCTCTGAATTCACTTGCCGAAAGGACATCAACCATATCTCCGACGCTCTGCACAGAGGCTTTCAGATCATATTCTATCTTAAGTGGCCGACCGGTTATACCTTTTTTTGTCGTGATAAGGATCACACCATTCGATGCTCGTGAACCATAAATAGCCGTTGCCGACGCATCTTTAAGAACTACGAAATCGGCAATCTCATTCGGGTTAATGGCATTTAACTGGTTTCTCACCCCTTGCACGCCACGCTGGTCCAGAGGAAGACCGTCTACAACGATCAACGGACTGTTATTGGCCGAAAGGGAGGCACCACCACGAATCCGGATCTCAGAGCCCTCACCCGGTGCACCACCACTTGAGGTAATCCGCACACCGGCAGATTTACCGGCAAGTAATTGTTCCGGGGATACTATGGCACCTTTATTGAATTCTTCGATGGAAACCTTTTCCACTGCACCGGTTGCGTCTTGCTTGGTTGTTGTACCATAACCAATAAGAACCACTTCTTCCAATTGAGATGTATCTTCAACCAACTGGACATCTATTCTCGATTGTCCTGTATAGGTGATTTCCTGGGCGATAAAACCTACAAAGGAGAAAACCAGGACATCTCCGTTATTAACCGATATCTGGTAATTACCATCAAAATCGGTCGCTGTTCCCTGGGATGTGCCCTTGATCAGGACATTTACCCCCGGAAGTGGTTGCGCGGTCGCTTGTTCGGTCACGGTCCCGCTAACTGTAGCCTGTCCCAAAATTATTAAGGGGAAAAGCATCAGCAGGAGCGAAACTCGTTTCAAAATTGTTTTCATACAATACTCGTAATTAGGTTTGATTTAAATTGTTATATTTCCACTTCTCACTGTTAAATCTATGTAAATTTAGCTTAAAGATTTCTTAACATATTATATTATTGATAACGCAAACGTTTTCGTGTTGAAAACTTTTTGTTGAATTCACAAAAGTCCATAGAATTAAATGAAGAATTCATGATTTATATCAGTTAATCCGCGTTCTTGCTATGAAAAGAAAGATCACTCTCAAGCAAATTGCCAGGGAATTGGATGTTTCGGTTTCTACCGTCTCCAAAGCTTTGAAAGACAGCGATGAGATCAGTGACGATACCAAGCAGAAGATCCAGGCTTTCGCGAAGTTGTACAACTACAAACCCAATAACATTGCCCTAAGCTTAAAAAACCGGAAGACAAAGACCATCGGGGTGATCATCCCGGAGATCGTTCATTATTTCTTTTCCAAGGTTATTCAAGGCATTGAAAATATCGCTTTAAAACATGGATATAATGTGATAATCGGGGTGTCTAATGAATCATTTGATAATGAAGTGATCAATATTGAAACCCTGGCCAATGGCAGTATCGATGGGTTTATACTGTCTCTGTCGAAGGAAACACTTCAGAAGCAGGATTATCATCATCTCAATGAAACGATCAGCCAGGGCATGCCCGTTGTTCTATTTGACCGGGTAATTGATGCCATTGTTTGTGATAAGGTTATAATTGATGACATCAACGGAGCTAAGGAAGCTATAGAATTACTGATTTCAAAGGGTTGTAAGCGCATTGCGATCATCACTACTGAAGACTACATAAGCGTTGGCAGATTGCGCCTGGAAGGTTATTTAAGAGCCTTGAATGAAAACGAGATCGAATCAAACGATGATCTGATCCTAAAGGTCGATGACCGCTATGAATCTGAAGATCGCTTAGACCTCTTGGATACTGCCATCGAACGCCTGTTGGTCAATAATCCCGGGATAGATGGGGTTCTGGCTGTAAACGAACTCTATGCTGTTTCGGCCATGAGAGTGGCAAGGAAATTAGGTTGCAAGATTCCGGATGAAATTCAAGTCATCGGATTTACCAATGGCGTGCTTTCTCGTCATGCCACCCCCGGTTTAACAACCGTTGCACAGAATGCTCAGAAAATTGGTGAAAAGGCTGCAGATTTACTAATTAAACGACTCGAAACAGAGCAAGAGGAGGAATCCTATGAAACTTCAGTAATTGATACCAGGCTTGTTATCAGGGAGTCGACAAAGTAGTTTTTTAGCTTGACAAACCGAAAATCTTTTATATCTTTACTTCCATTCAAAACTTATATTTCCACTTCTCAATGTAAGTTTTGATAAGTTTTGTCGCTTGTCAAAATAGTATTAATATAATCGTACTATTATGCAAAAGCGTACACTTGGTTTTTGGGAGATCTGGAACATGAGTTTTGGTTTTCTGGGAATTCAAATGGGTTTCGCCCTACAGAATGCTAACGTCAGTCGAATATTTCAAACCCTCGGTGCTGAAATTGATGATATTCCTATACTTTGGGTTGCAGCTCCAATGACCGGACTGATTGTTCAACCTATAATCGGTTATTTCAGTGACCGAACCTGGCATCCTAAACTCGGACGAAGGCGTCCTTATTTTCTTGTCGGTGCCATTTTAGCCTCCCTTGCCTTATTTGTCATGCCAAATTCACCTTACCTGTGGTTTGCTGCGGGAATGCTCTGGATTATGGATGCTTCGATCAATGTGTCTATGGAACCCTTCAGGGCCTTTGTAGGTGATAATCTACCTGATCACCAGCGAACCAAAGGATTTGCCATGCAAAGTTTCTTTATTGGGATTGGTGCTTATGTAGCTTCAAAACTTCCTTTAATCCTGACTTATTTCGGAGTGGCCAATACCGCCCCGGAAGGTATTATACCCGATTCAGTGAAATTCTCTTTTTACATCGGAGGTGTGGCATTTCTGATTGCGGTACTGTGGACAGTTATTCGGTCGAAGGAATATTCTCCGGAGGAAATGGCTCAATTTGAAGATACCGACAAGGACGAATTCGATTTAGGTGAAAGAGATACGGCATGGTATACGAATAACGGAATGAATCATCTCAAGGTAGGAGCGATCGTTTTGATAATTGGTATGATAACCTCTTATGCCGTATATCATTTTGATTTGAAAAAAGATCTGTTTGTACTAACAATGGGCTTGATTTCATTATTTGGTATAGCCTTAATCGTTTCCGGAATCTTACAGCGAAAAGGTTCTGTTGAAAGTGGTTTTGTAACCATTATGAACGATTTTCAGACTATGCCTCAGGTGATGAAGCAATTAGCCTGGGTACAGTTCTTTTCGTGGTTTGCCTTGTTTTCCATGTGGATTTATATGACGGGGGCAGTAACCGAGCATATCTATAATACAACCGACACCACCTCAGAGGCCTACAATATGGGCGCCAACCAAGTGGGTGAGATGTTTGCCAATTATAATATCATCGCGGCAGCGGTGGCCTTTTTGCTGCCTGTAATTGCAAAGCGAACGAGCAGACGATTCACCCATTTTCTTGCACTTGTTACAGGGGGAATAGGTTTAGCATCAATTTACTTTATAAGTGAACCGACAAAACTGAATCTTGAAATTCTTCCTATGCTTGGTGTTGGAATTGCCTGGGCCAGTATTCTCTCAATACCTTATGCTATGTTGTCGGGGGCATTACCTGCTGATAAAATGGGATACTTTATGGGTGTTTTCAACTTTTTCATTGTAATTCCACAGCTTGTTGCAGCCTCAATTCTTGGTTTTTTAGTTAGTAAATTCTTCAATAGTGAACCGGTTTACGCGCTGCTAATAGGAGGTGCCTCCATGGTGGTGGCAGGACTTTTATCATTGCGTGTTAACGATAAGGAAACAGCAGTTGAAAATGGATAAAATTGGATTTATATTCGACCTTGACGGCGTAATTGTCGATACGGCAAAATATCATTTTTTGGCCTGGAAAGACCTGGCCACTAAACTCCGAATAGACTTTGATGAGGCATTCAATGAACAACTCAAGGGCGTAAGCCGGGTGCGTTCACTCGAAAAGATCCTCGACAGGGGTGGCGTTAAATTGAGCGATGAAGAATTTCAGGCGTATATGGCCGAGAAGAATGAGGACTACCTTGAATATATCGGAAAGATGAGCCCTGATGAAATTCTACCAGGGGTGATCGATATATTGAGCTATTTAAAGTCCAGGGAAATTCCCTTTGCCTTGGGCTCGGCAAGTAAGAATGCCAGAACGATTCTTGAGCAGGTAGAACTTTCCGATTGGTTCGCTGCTGTTGTTGATGGTACTGATGTCACTTTGGCTAAACCTGATCCGGAAGTATTTTTAATCGCGGCTGAAAGACTGGATATCGATCCTAAGGATTGTATAGTCGTTGAAGATTCCATTGCGGGGATACAAGCTGCCAATACTGCTAAGATGGTTTCAATCGGGATTGGAGATCCCGGATTCCTTCATGAAGCCGATGTGGTTTTTAAAGATTTTACAGAGATAAAAAAACAATTCATTGAAGATTTAATTACACATGAATCAGGATTATATAAAACCTAATAATTGGTCACTAATTGAAGAAGGATTTGAGCCTGATCGGGTGAAATCCTCTGAGAGCCTTTTCAGCCTCGGAAATGGGGCCATGGGTCAACGTGCAAATTTCGAGGAGCAGTATTCCGGGCCTACTTTCCAGGGCAGTTATATAGCCGGAGTTTATTACCCGGATAAAACCCGCGTGGGCTGGTGGAAGAACGGATATCCCGAATATTTTGCCAAGGTATTGAACGCCCCTAACTGGATTGGAATTAACATAACCATCGATAACCAACCTCTGGATCTGTTTAAATGTAAGTCTGTTGAGAATTTCAGGAGAGAACTCAATATGAGAGAAGGCTGGTACAGACGTACATTTGAAGCCAAACTTAAGAATGATATCAAGATTGCCGTCGAGGTCACAAGGTTCCTGAGTCTTGAACATGATGAGTTGGGCGCAATTGAGTATAAGATCACAGCACTTAATTCTGATACCACAATCAATATTCAACCTTACATCGATAGTGGTATAACAAATGAAGACACCAACTGGGATGATAAATTCTGGGACAGTTTTGACGTCAAGACCGATAATGATGGGGCCTTTATACAGGCACGGACCATGAAAACGCATTTCTACACCTGCACCTTTATGGATGCCGCCCTCTTTATAGATGGCAAAGCAATCGATGCTAAAGCCAGAGTGAACAGTAGTTCTAACCGTGTTTCCTGCACATTTGATCAGGATGTAAAAATCGGTCAAACCCTGAGTGTGGTTAAATTTGGTGGCTACACCGTTGACAGGAATCATGATAAATATGAACTCATAGCAGCAGCTAAGGCTGTTCTCAAAAAAGCCTGGGATTTTGGTTTTGAAGGCCTGCTGGAACTGCAAAAGAAATCCTGGAGGGCTATTTGGGATATGGCCGATATCACTATTGAAGGTGATATTCAAGCACAGCAAGCGATCCGTTTTAACATATTCCAGTTAAATCAAACCTATCTGGGTACAGACGCCCGGCTTAACATCGGACCAAAAGGATTTACAGGAGAGAAATATGGAGGAAGCACCTACTGGGACACCGAAGCGTATTGCATTCCCTTTTATATGGCAACCAAGGATCAGCACGTGGCACGAAACCTATTGGAGTATCGCTATAACCACCTGGAGAAGGCAATTGAGAATGCTGAAAAACTGGGATTTGCCAATGGGGCCGCTTTATATCCAATGGTAACTATGAATGGTGAAGAATGCCATAACGAATGGGAGATCACCTTTGAAGAAATACATAGGAATGGCGCAATAGCCTTTGCTATCTATAATTACCATCGCTACACCGGTGATTACAGTTACATTCCTCAGAAAGGCCTTGAAGTCCTGATCGCTATTGCTCGATTCTGGCAACAACGTGCAACATATTCAGAACAGAAGAAGGAATATGTTATTCTGGGAGTTACCGGTCCGAACGAATACGAGAACAACGTAAACAACAATTGGTACACCAATTATATCGCCAGGTGGTGCATTGAATATACCCTTGAGAATATAGCGCGGGTCAAATCGGAATTCGATTCCGACTATACGCGTATTATGCATAAAGCCAAGCTCTCTGAAGCTGAGATGAAGAAATGGAAGGCGGTTGCCGACAATATATATTTTCCATATTCAGAAGAACATCAGGTATACCTGCAGCAGGAGGGCTTTCTCGATAAGGAAATGGTCACGGCAGACCAGCTGGATCCTCAAAAGCGTCCGATAAATCAATACTGGTCCTGGGACCGCATCTTGCGATCGCCTTACATTAAACAGGCCGATGTACTTCAAGGCTTATATTTTTTTGAGGATCATTTCTCACAGGAAGAACTCAAGAGGCATTTCAATTTTTATGAGCCGTATACCGTTCATGAAAGTTCCCTTTCACCCTGCGTTCATTGTGTCCTGGCAGCAAAAATAGGCCGGGTTGATGAGGCTTATACTTTCTATTTACGAACGTCAAGGTTAGATCTGGATGATTATAATAAGGAGGTTCATGAAGGCTTGCATATCACCAGTATGGCAGGTACCTGGATGAGCATAGTAGAAGGATTTGGAGGTCTTCGTGTGCGTGACAATACCTTGACTTTTAACCCCTGTATTCCGGGGCAATGGAATTCCTTCTCATTCAAAATCAATTTCAGGGGCCAGATTCTGAAGGTTTTGGTATCTCATGCCGATACAAGATTCGAATTAGAGGGTAAAGAATCACTGGAAATGGTTGTAAACGGAAAGCAGTTGACCATTGAACCCAATAATCTTGTAACCATATCATGATATGAAACGATTCATTCAAATTCCCATCGTAATGTCAATTCTCTTGATGTGTTCATGCAATGATGAAAAACGAGCAACAGTGTCTGATGTTAATAATATGATATCTAACGAATCCTTAAACAGAGTAGAACCACCCAACTGGTGGGTGGGATTTAACAACCCGGACTTGCAGCTGCTGGTGCATGAAACAGGCATTGGCAATGCATCGGTTCATCTGTCTTATCCGGGGATCGAATTGAAAGACGTTCATAAAGCCAGAAGCGAGAATTATCTGTTTATCGATCTGGAAATCGGTGAATCAACAAAACCCGGGAAATTCGATCTGGTGTTCACATTTGATTCCGGAGAAGAAAAAAGACATACCTATGAACTTAAGGAACGACTTAAATCCGGAGAGGAGTATGAGGGATTCAACAGCTCAGATGCCATATTCCTGATCACACCCGACCGCTTCGCGAACGGTGATCCCAATAACGATTCAGTTGAAGGTCTCAAGCAACAGGGGATTGACAGAAGTCATGATTACAAGCGCCACGGCGGCGATATCCGGGGAATTATCGATCACCTGGATTATATCGATGAGCTGGGATATACCGCGATCTGGTCATGTCCCGTTCTAATCAATGATATGCCGGAAGGTTCATATCATGGATACGCCATTACCGATCTCTACAGGATCGATCCTCGTTTTGGTGAATTGGAGGATTATCTGGAGTTGTCTCAAAAAGCCAGGGAAAGAGGTATGAAGCTGATCATGGACCAGGTCGCCAATCACTGCGGACTGGAGCACTGGTGGATGAAAGATCTGCCTTTTGACGATTGGGTTAATAACCAGGCCCACTATGAAAGCAATGTCGAAAACTGGAACTGGGAGGTGACGAAATTCTCTAATCACAGGAGAACTACCAACCAGGATATCTATGCTTCGGAAGTCGATAAACAGGGGATGACCGATGGTTGGTTTGTCGATGCCATGCCCGACCTGAACCAACGAAATCCATTTATGGCAAAATACCTGACTCAGAACAGTATTTGGTGGATCGAGACCGCCGAACTTGGCGGGATCAGGCAGGATACCTATCCGTATCCAGACAAGGATTTTATGAGTGGATGGGCCGGGGCCATCATGAATGAGTACCCGAATTTCAATATTGTTGGAGAAGAATGGAGTTATAATCCACTACTGATAGCTTACTGGCAGGAAGGTTCCAAGAACATGGATGGCTATGATTCAAACCTGAGATCATCAATGGATTTTGCTATGCAATCAAAAATCGTTCAGGCGCTGACTGAAGAAGAATCCTGGGACAAGGGGCTAGTTAAGATCTATGAAGGCCTTGCAAATGATTTTGCATATGCCAGTCCGAAGGACCTGATGATATTCCCTGACAATCACGACATGAGCCGGATCTATACCCAGCTGAAGGAGGACATCGATAATACTAAAATGGCTCTCGCAACAATTGTCACCCTGCCACGAATACCACAGATTTACTATGGTACCGAGATCCTGATGGATGACAGCGCTAAACCTGGGGATCACGGACTCATACGAACTGATTTTCCTGGTGGATGGGCAGGTGATGAGATCAATGCCTTTACAGGGGAAGGATTGACGGAAGCCCAAAAAGACATGCAGCAGTTTGTAAGGACAATTCTGAATTACAGAAAATCGTCTCCCGCCATTCATGATGGAAAAACCATACACTTTGCTCCTGATAATGGGACTTACGTATTATGCAGGATTAGCGATGAAGAGACAGTAGTCCTTATCCTCAATAAGAACGATAAACCGGTAAGCATGGATTTAACTCGCTTTGCCGAGATCGGACTGGAAGGAAAAACCCTTAGGAATATTATCACCGGGGAGGACTTTAGTTGGAGTGAAACTATCAATTTTGAAAAAAGAGGCGTCACTCTTTTAACCACAAAACCGGAGTGAAAAAATTGAAAGGTCTTGTATTAGTTTTTGCTTGTTTTGTTTTTCAATTTACCATTGGTCAGGTCACCTTTGTGATCGATGAGTTGCCTGAAGGTCATGACTATGATCAATCCATTTATATCTCCGGTGATTTTGAAGACTGGTCCGGCGGCAAAGAAGACTTTAAATTAAATCAAAACGGCAAAGAATACAGCATAACTCTTCCGAGTGAATACTGTAAACTACTGTTTAAATTTACCTTGGGATCCTGGTCTACCGTTGAAGTGAACAGCGACGGAAGTGCCCTTGATAACAGGTCCTTTAATTGCAATACAGGCGAGGATACCATTAATATTACCATAAAAGGTTGGACTGTACCAGGCAGTACAGAGCCGGTTAAATCTACCGCCCGGGAAAATGTCAAGATTTTAGCCGAGGCTTTCGAAATGCCTCAACTCAACCGCAAAAGACGAATTTGGGTTTACCTGCCGGCAGATTATGACAAGTCCGATGAACGCTATCCCGTATTATACATGCATGACGGTCAAAACCTTTTTGATGAGGCCACAGCCTATGCCGGTGAATGGAATGTTGATGAAATCATGGATCGTATTACCCATGATACCGGTTTTAAGGCTATTGTGGTTGGTATTGATAACGGAAGTGAACTCAGGTTTAATGAATATGTACCCTGGCCCAATCCGAGAGTGTCAAATGCCGAGGGTCAGGCCTATGTGAAATTTCTTGTTGAGACTCTTAAACCCCATATCGATAAGAATTTCAGAACAAAGGGCGATTCCGGAAATACAGGGATCATGGGAAGCTCACTTGGTGGGCTTATTTCGCACTATGCCGCATTGAGTTACCCGGATGTTTTTGGAAAGGCCGGTGTGTTCTCCCCGTCCTTCTGGATAGCCGGCAAGGCCTATGAGTTGGCCAAGGAAAACAGCAAACTGAATGATATGCGGATGTTTTTCCTTATGGGTGACCGGGAAAGTGAACAAGCTGTTCCCGATATGGATCGCATGATCGATCTGATGAGAAGTTCCGGATTTACTTCCGAAAACATCAACAGAAAGGTCGTAAAAGGCGGGAAGCATAATGAGAAGTTGTGGCGGGATACCTTTGAGGAATCTATTCTATGGCTATTCGATATTAAAAAACCAGTGCTTGGTAATTCCAACAGGGTTTTTAAAAGCATTAGTGAAAACGACCTCGGTGCGGAAATCACCGTCAGTGACGGGAAATATCTGATCGAATTCTATTCTCCCGAAATCGTCGAAACTACTTTTATTCCAAACGGACAGGAATTCAAAGAGGAATCGCATGCCGTCATACTGGGAAAACGATCATCGGTCAATAGCGTGCAAAATGGTGCAGAGGCGATCATCATAGATTCCGATGGAATAGACCTGACCATCAATAAAGAACCTTTTCAAATAGCCTACACTTACAGGGATAGACCGATCCTTTCAGAAAAAAAAGGGTATCACAAAACAGATTATGGGGAAGCAATCCAGTTTAATGTGTCTCAAACGGAAGTGCTGTACGGCGGTGGTGAGCGTGCATTGGGGATGGATCGTCGCGGGAATAAACTACAGCTTTATAACAAGGCTCATTATGGCTATGAATATCGATCGCCTTTAATGAATTTTTCTATGCCGATTGTGATATCCTCGAAGCGGTATATGGTACATTTCGATAATGCGCCCATCGGCTATCTGGACCTCGACAGCAAAATGGAAAATACGATTACCTATGAGACCATTTCTGGCAGGAAGACCTATCAGGTAATTGCCGGGGATTCCTGGTATGACCTTATCGATAACTATACCGATCTTACAGGAAAGCAACCGATGCCACCACGATGGGCACTTGGTAATTTTTCCAGCAGATTTGGCTATCATTCCGAAGCAGAAACAAGGGCGACCATTCAAAAATTCAAGGAAGACGAGATTCCCGTGGATGCCGTTATTCTTGATATCTATTGGTTTGGTAAAGATATTCAGGGACATATGGGGGATTTTGAATTTCTCAGGGATTCATTTCCGACCCCGAAACGCATGATAAAGGACTTTAGAGACCAGAATATTAAAACTATCCTGATCACAGAGCCCTTTGTACTTACCTCATCAAAGCGCTGGCAGGAGGCTGTTGATGAGAAAGCCCTTGCCGTGGATTCCACCGGTAATCCTGCTGTGTACGATTTTTACTTCGGAAATACAGGAATTATCGATGTTTACAGTGAAACGGGTAAGTCCTGGTTCTGGAATATATACAAGGAAATAGCCGATATGGGCGTAGCAGGTGTTTGGGGCGATCTCGGTGAACCGGAGGCACATCCGCCTTATGTTATTCATGCCACAGGCACGGCCGACGAAGTGCATAACACCTACGGTCATGATTGGGCCAAACTGGTATATGAAGGTTACAGAAAAGATTTTCCGGAACAACGTCCGTTCATTTTGATGCGAGCGGGATATTCGGGTTCCCAGCGCTATGGTTTAATTCCCTGGTCCGGTGATGTTAGCCGGTCCTGGGGAGGCTTGTACCCACAAACTGAAATCGCCTTACAGATGGCGATGCAGGGCATGGGGTATTTCCATTCAGACCTGGGAGGATTTGGTGGAGCCAACCTCGACGATGAATTATATACGCGCTGGTTACAATATGGTGTGTTCCTTCCTATTTTCAGACCGCATGCACAGGAGCAGGTCCCTTCTGAACCGGTTTATCGGGAGCCTAAAACCAAGGCTCTGGCAAAGAAATCTATCGAATTGCGTTACCGCATGCTTCCTTATAACTACGACCTTGCGTTTAAAAATAACCGCGAAGGGGTTCCGCTTATGCGACCGCTCTTTTTCGAAGAACCTGAAAACCCTGATCTCCTTACCTATGCCAGTGGATATATGTGGGGTGATTCCTTTTTGGTCACGCCGGTTATCGAGCAAGGTGCTGCAGAGCAAATGGTGTATTTACCCAAAGGCCATAACTGGTTTGATTTCTATTCCGAAGAGAAATATGCAGGTGGCCAGATGATAACAGTTCCAACCGTTGAAGATGCCATACCAACCTTTGTAAAAGGAGGTGCCTTTTTAGCGCTTGCAAAGCCCGTGATGAGTACTGAAGAATATAACCTGGAAGCATTTGACCTGCATTTCTACTATGATCCGTCCAAACAGCATTCAGTGGCCAGCCTCTATCACGATGATGGCAAAACCGTAAATGCTTTTGAAAAAGGCCGGTATGATTATCTTGAGTTCGAAGCTGAAGTCGGGCCGCAGAAGATTAGTATAACTTTCAATAATAGTCACGGTAAGAATTCAGATCCTTTAAATGCTGAAATTGATCTGATAATACTTAATGTTGATAATGCACCTGAAAAGGTCTTTATCGATTCAAAAGAAAGCGAGTTTTTCTTCGATAAAGAAGGACGATCTGTTCAGATTCCCTTCCGATGGAAAAGTCATAAGAAATTAGAGTTATTAATCAAAACACAATAAGATATGCGTCAGATAGTCGTCCTTATGATCATAGGAGCATTGGCGTTTAATGCGTGTAAATCTGAACCCCAAAAACCGTCACAGTTCATGGAGAAAGATATGCCCAAAAAAGAAGTAATTTACCAGGTATTCACCAGGCTTTTTGGAAACACCAATTCAACAAATAAGCCCTGGGGAACCTTAGAGGAGAATGGCGTGGGGAAATTCGGTGATTTCTCTGATAAGGCCCTGCGGGAGATCAAAGACCTTGGAGTGACCTATATCTGGTACACCGGAGTTCCACATCATGATGTCATTAGCGATTATACCGCCTATGGAATTTCAAACGACGACCCCGATATCGTTAAGGGACGTGCCGGTTCGCCATATGCCGTAAAAGATTATTACAATGTGAATCCGGATCTTGCCGAAGACCCCTCAAAGCGGCTTGAGGAATTTGAAGCCCTTATCAAACGCACCCACGATGCGGGCTTAAAATTACTTATCGATATCGTTCCAAATCACGTGGCCAGGAATTATAAAAGCCTCTCGAAGCCGGATGGTGTTTCCGACTTTGGAGAACGTGATGACACTTCGGTAGAATACGCAAAGGATAATAACTTCTATTATATTCCCGCACAGGCATTTCAGGTTCCGGACTGGGAAAACGGATACCTGCCACTTGGTGGTGAGGCTCACCCCTTGTCAGATGGGAAATTCGATGAAAATCCTGCGAAATGGACTGGCAATGGATCGCGTTTGTCGCAACCTAATATGCACGACTGGTACGAAACCGTGAAGATCAACTATGGGGTGAAGCCCGATGGCAGTTATGATTTTGAAAGGCTTCCGGAAGGCTACGACAAAGAGGATTATAAGGTACATTTTGAATTCTGGAAAGACAAGGAAATTCCAGATTCCTGGATAAAATTCAGGGATATCGCTTTATACTGGATCGATAAAGGTGTTGACGGTTTCAGGTACGATATGTCGGAGATGGTTCCTGTGGAATTCTGGAGCTATATGAACGCTTCGATCAAGATGAAAAAACCCGATGCCTTCCTGCTTGCCGAAATATATAATCCGTCGGTATACAGGGATTATATCCATAAGGGAAAAATGGATTACCTGTATGACAAGGTCCAGCTTTATGATACCATCAAACATGTGATGCAGGGCCATGGAAGCACCGATAACATTCCGCCCATTCAGGAAGAATTAAAGGACATTGAACATCATATGCTTCACTTTCTTGAGAATCATGATGAACAGCGCATTGCAAGCCCCGATTTCGCAGGAAGTGCTGATAAGGGCAAACCTGCCATGGTGGTTTCAGCTACCATAAGCAGTTCTCCAACGCTAGTCTATTTTGCCCAGGAACTGGGGGAACCCGGGGCCGAAGATGCAGGCTTCGGCAAGCCGACACGAACATCGATCTTCGATTATGTAGGCGTGCCGCATTTGCAGCGATGGGTCAATGATAAAAAGTTTGATGGCGGCAAGTCCAGTCCCGAGGAACTGGAATTGCGTGATTTCTACAAGCGGTTGTTGAATTTTACTATTTCGAGTAAAGCTTTGACCGGTGAATACCTGGATCTACATGCGTTTAACAGGTACTCCACCGAGGGTTATTATGAAAAGGTATTGTCCTATGCCAGATGGCAGGAGGATGAGCGATTGATCATTTTAGCTAATTTTAGCCCTGAGACCATTCAGCAATTCGATCTTAAGTTACCCCCCGACCTTATCAAAACCTGGAACTTAAAATCCGGTATCTATGAATTACCGGATCAATTATATAATACGTACAGTACAAAGCTCATAGTCGATGGTGATTCAGCGGAAGCTGCAATTCAATTGAATCCACTGGAGTCGGTTATACTAAAAATTGAGAACTGATCATGAAAAGCTATTTAATTATATTTCTAACCCTGATCTTCACCCTTCAGGGATGCAAGGATAAATCAGCAGCTAAAATGCCTGCAGATGAGGAGAATAAAACAACTTCTGCGGAAGAATCCCAAAGCTTTAATTGGGAAGCTGCAACGGTCTATTTTCTGCTTACCGATCGTTTTAATAATGCAGACCCTTCTAATG
>JABDPL010000211.1 GCA_013042825.1 Flavobacteriaceae bacterium
TAAGATGTAAAACCCCACTAAAATCAACTTTAAAAAATCCTCAGTTCTTTATTATTTGCCGTAACTGTTTTAGTCCGTTTGAAGAAGAGATCTTAAGGATATATATCCCGGAATTCAATGGGCTCAAATCTAAGGACGCTTCCATTGAACCCGTGATTTCAAAGCTTTTAACTTGCTGTCCCAGAAAATTATAGATCTCGATTTTATCAATTTGTTGATCTGCCCTTACATTAAGCAATCCATGAGTTGGATTCGGGAATATATCCAACCGCTCATCACTAAATGCATCTGCACTGAGAGGAGCAGTTCCTTCTGTTAATTGAATTTCCTGGTTAGCCGGAATATTGTATAAGATGTCGACTATCCCGCTTAACCAGCTAACTTTGATATAATCGACAGATGTATTCAATCCGATTCCGAAATGCTCTGTTTGTGAATTCTGTGAAAGATATCCTTCACCGCAAAGGGTGTAACGATATTGTTTGTTTCCATTTATCCCAATCTCAATAACAGATCCAATACCATCCCGATTGCTAACCGAGCCTTGCAAACGCACCTTTAGCCAATTATTGTTAGTATTCGTTTCATTCTTCCAAAGAAAAATGTCACTAGCCTCATCATTGGCAACTACAATATCAATCAGACCGTCCTTGTTTATATCACCAATGGCATTGGAAAAACTCGATTCATCATCTATCTCAAAACCGGTAGCTGCAGGTTGTGAAAAGATTCCCGAGTTATTGTTTTCGTAGAATGCATAGGGAATTAGATTAATATTGGTGAATGACAGCATGCCGCTCACATAAAGGTCAAGATCGGCATCATTTTCCACATCCAGAAAGACCGCGCCCCAACCCCAGCCATTAAATGCGGTTCCTGTACTCGCAGTAATATCAGAAAAGGTTTCGTCACCATTATTCATCAAAAATACGTTGCCTGCAGAGGTATTGGTTATATAAAGATCGAACCAGCCGTCGTGATTGAAATCATCGACCGTAGCCGACATGGCATTCATATAGAGACCGGCACCTGAACTCGCACCGACCTCGGTAAATGTACCATCCCCATTGTTCTTGTACAGGAAATTCGGATAGACCACCCGATCATTTGCCACAAAAATATCCTGCCAACCATCATTATTGAAATCAAAAAAAGCAGAACAGAAACTACTATTGGCCGTGGTAACCAGGCCAGCTGAGACCGTCACATTGGTAAAGGTTCCATCGCCGTTATTTCTGTAGAGGAAGTTAGGGATGTTGTAGGTCACTTCATCGCGATTACTGATAAAGACATCGAGGTATCCGTCATTATTGTAATCGCCCCACGAAGCGCCATAAGAATACATATTTACCGTGGGAAATCCCGCCGTCAGGGTAATATCCTGAAAATTCATATTTCCGGTATTCTCATAAAGCCTGACCATTTCGGTATCGCTGGTCACGAACAGGTCCTTGTCGCCATCATTGTCAATGTCGACCCAATTAGCCTGTTTGCTTTGATAAGATTCTATAGGAAGTAATAAAAACTCCTGTGAAAAAACCCCGTTCACATTTCTGAAAAAGCGCAATGCAGACGAACCGTCGGTATTGATAGTCAAATCATCCCATCCATCATTATCGTAATCATGAAAAGTTATACCGTTTCCGAGGAAGGTGTCTCCACAACTCAGTCCCACCCCCGATGGGGACGCTACCTCGGTAAAGGTGATCTGGGCATGAATAAATCCAACATAAACCAGAAAAAAGATCGACGTAATTATTCTCATCAAAGCCCTACATTTTTATTCTTTTGGCAGTTAGGTCAATTTTACTGTCGAAAATAAATAAAGCCTTGCTAACAAACAAGGCTTAACAGATTAGTTGTCAATATTTTCGATAAATGATTAAGTGACTAATCATCCAGGAACTCCTCCATAACAGAGTCGCTCACACCCATATTGCTGAATCCACCGTCATTATAAAGATTCTGAAGGGTAACACGCCTGGTAAGATCACTGAACAGAGTAATCGTATAATTCGCGCAGTCAAGAGCAGTTGCATTTCCAAGGGGTGACATCTTTTCCGCATATTTGATAAACCCATCGAAGCCTTTCACGCCCTGTCCGGCTGTTGTTGGAGTGGGCGATTGAGAGATCGTATTCACCCGCACATTCTTATCCCGTCCGAAGAAATATCCGAAACTACGGGCAATGCTTTCGAGAAATGCCTTGTTGTCTGCCATATCGTTATAATCGGGAAAGACACGCTGGGCAGCCATATATGTCAATGCCACTATACTCCCCCATTCGTTCATGGCATCAGACTTATACAGCGTTTGCATAACCTTGTGAAAGGACATGGCCGAAACATCGAGACCCTTCTGTGTCCAGTCGTAATTCTGATCGGTATAGGCTCTGCCCTTCCTTACATTAACAGACATCCCTATGGAGTGTAAAACAAAGTCCAGCTTGCCACCGAGGATCTCCATAGATTTTTCTATGAGGCTTTGAAGATCGTCCACAGAGGTTGCATCGGCAGGAATAACCTGGGAGGCTGTTTTGGCTGCCAGTTGATCGATCTGTCCCATTCTCAGGGCTATGGGTGCGTTGGTTAGCACGAAGGTTCCCCCTTCCTCATGAATCCGTTCAGCGGTTATCCATGCTATTGAGTTTTCATCCAGGGCGCCGAATATTATCCCGCGTTTACCTTCTAATAAATTATGTGCCATAAAATATTGTTTTGCTTGTTGGTTTTATTAAATGCTCTATCGGATTATTGATTAATTCAAAAGTTGTTTCGCATGAGCAATGGCGGAGGTTGTCATTTCCTTCCCACTCAACATCTGGGCGATCTCAACAATTCTTTCCTCCTTGCTCAATTTGTTTAATTGGGTGATGGTGCTATGATTCTTATCTTCCTTATATACCTTGAAATGGGTATCTCCCCTGGCGGCGATCTGAGGAAGGTGGGTAATGGTAAATACCTGCATGGTTTCAGACATTTGACGCATAATATTGGCCATTTTGTCTGATATCTCGCCGGAAACACCAGAATCTATCTCATCAAATATTATGGTGGGCAGGTGCATATAATTGGCCAGTATCGATTTAATCGCCAGCATAATGCGGGATACCTCTCCTCCGGAAGCTACCTGTTTTAATGGCTTCGGAATACTGCCTTTGTTAGCAGAAAAAAGTATACTCAGTATATCCTTACCCGTTTCTGAATGTTC
>JABDPL010000213.1 GCA_013042825.1 Flavobacteriaceae bacterium
CTATGGGCAGCAATGTCACGGCTGCCTGGAAAATGCATAAACGCGGCGCTTATTTCGCAAATCCATGTTTTACTCAAATTCACCCGACCTGTATTCCCGTATCAGGAGATCACCAGTCGAAACTGACATTGATGTCGGAGTCGCTTCGAAATGACGGACGGATATGGGTTCCGAAGAAAAAGGAAGATGCCCAGGCCATCCGTGATGGGAAATTAAAACCAACGGAATTAAAAGAGGAAGACCGGGATTATTTCCTCGAACGCCGTTATCCCGCCTTTGGGAACCTTGTACCTCGTGATGTTGCCTCACGCGCGGCAAAGGAACGTTGTGATGCAGGACATGGCGTAAATGCAACGGGAGAAGCCGTTTATCTCGATTTTGCTGCAGCCATTGAACGCTATGGAAAAGAGCAAGCCTATATCAAAGGTCTTGATGAGAATGATATGAATGCCGTGAGAGATTTGGGAAAAGCTGTTGTGGAGGCCAAATATGGCAACCTCTTCCAGATGTATGAAAAAATAGTAGATGAGAACCCATACGAAACTCCGATGATGATATATCCCGCGGTACACTATACCATGGGAGGCGTTTGGGTTGACTATAATTTAATGACCACCGTTCCGGGATTGTATTGTATTGGAGAAGCTAACTTTTCCGACCATGGTGCAAACCGCCTGGGAGCTTCGGCCCTTATGCAGGGATTGGCCGATGGCTATTTTGTGCTCCCTTATACGATAGGCGATTATCTGGCCGACGACATCCGAACCGGTCCTATCCCCACGGATACGGGAGAATTTGATAAAGCGGAAAAAGAGGTAAAAGAAGCTATTGAAAAGCTTATCAATAATAACGGCACTCATCCCGTGGATTATTTCCATAAGAAATTAGGAAAGATCATGTGGAACAAATGTGGTATGTCGAGAAATGCAGAAGGTCTGAAATCGGCTATAGATGAGATAGCTGAATTGCGAAAAGCCTTCTGGAAGGATGTAAAAGTGCCGGGAGAAGCTAATGAATATAATGAAGAATTAGCCAAAGCCCTGCGCGTAGCCGATTTCCTCGAACTGGGTGAATTGTTTGCCAAGGATGGCCTGCAAAGGGAAGAATCGGCCGGTGGCCACTTTAGGGAAGAGCATCAAACCCCCGAAGGAGAAGCACTCAGGCGCCCGGAATTCCAGTATGTATCTGCCTGGGAGTGCAAGGGAGAACCCAAAGATGCTGTTCTCCACAAAGAAGTTCTTGAATATGAGAACATTGAAGTTAAAGAAAGAAGTTACAAATAAAATAAGCTATGAATTTAAAATTAAAGATCTGGCGACAGAAAAATGCAAGTGATAAAGGACGCATGGTTGATTACGACATAAGCGACGTATCACCCGACATGTCCTTTCTTGAAATGCTGGATGTACTAAATACAGAATTGATTAGCAAAGGAGAGGAGCCTGTTGCCTTCGATCATGATTGCCGTGAGGGTATCTGCGGAAGCTGCTCGCTTTATATCAATGGAGAGGCACACGGACCGGACAGAAGCATTACCACCTGCCAGTTGCATATGCGCAGGTTTAACGATGGTGATACCATTTATATAGAACCGTTTCGTGCAAAGGCATTTCCAGTAATTAAGGATTTGGTCGTCGACCGAAGTGCCTTCGACCGAATACAACATGCAGGCGGATTTATATCGGTCAATACCTCCGGAAATACCCAGGATGCCAATTCCATTCCTATCTCAAAGCATGCTGCTGATGAGGCTATGGACGCAGCTACCTGCATAGGCTGTGGCGCATGTGTTGCCACCTGCAAGAACTCATCGGCTATGTTATTTGTTGGAGCTAAGGTTTCTCAATTCGCCCTTCTTCCTCAAGGACAGGTTGAAGCTACAGATCGTGTATTGAATATGGTCAAGCAGATGGATGCAGAAGGCTTTGGTAATTGCACCAATACTGGCGCCTGTGAAGTTGAGTGTCCGAAAGACATTTCACTCGAGGTAATCGCCCGCATGAATCGGGAATACCTCAAAGCCAGTTTAAAAGGTTAACAAAACTGTTTATAATTCAAAACAATCCCGGGAGGCTACTCCCGGGTTTTTTTTACCTTATGTTCTTCAGATTAAATAGATTTAACTTCATAGAAAAACCCTCATGAAAAAACAACTACTGACCTCTTTACTGTTTACTTTTGTTCTATCGCAATGCTTAGCGCAGACTACAGTTTTTATTAATCCGGTTCAGGACAATTCCATATACAGTGGTTTTACGGCCAATTCCAATGGTATCGGCCCCAGTTTATTTTCGGCTACCCCGGGATCTGGTAACCCTAACCGGGCGCTTTTACAATTCGACATAGCTGGCAATGTACCCGCAACAGCAACCATTACCAATGCAGTGCTGACATTAAATTGCGAAGCCCGTGGCGGTGCTTCCGCAGGAGAGAATCATTCCATTCATGTTGTGATCACCCCCTGGGGTGAGGGTCCTTCACTGGGTGGAGGTGCCGGTGGCGGTGGCGGTGTTCCAGCCATACCCCCTGATGCAACCTGGTTGTTTGGTATTCTTGGTGGGGTTCCTTGGATCACACCCGGTGGGGATTTCATTCCTGTTCCTTCGGCTACAACACTGGTTGGTCCTCCAGGACCTTACATATGGACCGGGGCCAATATGGTTGCCGACGTTCAAACCTGGTTGGTCAGTCCGGCCATCAATTACGGATGGCTGCTTAAAATTGATATTGAAGGAATTCCCGGCACCTCAAGCCGATGGACAAGCCGCGAAGGTACTCCGGCCCTCATCCCTGCTCTTGCAGTAACCTATACTGACACCTTGAATATTGAGGATGACGTACTAAATGCTATCAGGGTCTATCCTAATCCAACCCGGGGCCATGTGAACATAGCCCTTAACGAGGAATTCAAATTAGAAAATCTCAGAATTTTAAATCTACTGGGACAAGTACTTTTAGAAATGCCGGGCGAACAAAGTGATTTCATGACACTGGACCTGTCATCTCTGCAATCAGGGATCTATTTGCTGGAAATCAATTCTGGCAGGGGTTCGATGCGTAAGCGTATTGTGAGGAAATAAATGCCTTAGAAAAGCAGGGATCGGGCCTTAAATATGGGGGTTTTTTAGTAGCTTTAATTCATGCAATTACCACCCTCAAAACTTCCCGGATTAGAGACCACAATCTTTGCTGTAATGAGTGGCCTTGCAATAAAGCATAATGCTTTGAACCTGTCTCAGGGCTATCCCAATTTCCCCAGTGATCCGGTACTTATGGACCTGATTTACGAGGCCATGAAGACCGGAAAAAACCAGTACGCCCATATGCTGGGAATACCCGAACTGCGACGAGCGATATCGCGAAAATTCGAATTATTATATAACACAACCTATAATCCGGATAATGAGATAACCGTCACAGCTGGTGCCACACAAGCTATTTATACGGCTTTAACAGCTGTAATAAGACCAGGTGACGAGGTCATTGTTTTCCGGCCGGCCTATGACTGCTATGTTCCTACGGTTGAATTGAACGGCGGTAAGGCAATTTCTGTTCAATTGGGTCCTCCGGATTATAAGATCGATTGGGAAGAGGTTAGGTCATTGGTTAATTCCCGAACGCGGATGATCATGATCAATACACCGCATAATCCCAGTGGAACTGTGCTTGACCGGGCAGATCTTTTATCACTTCAGGAGATCGTGAACGGCACAGATATAATGATACTTAGCGATGAGGTATATGAACATATTATTTTTGATGATGAGCAGCATCAAAGTGTTTGCCGGTTTCCTGATTTGAGATCGAGGAGTTTTATAACGGCTTCCTTCGGAAAGACATTTCATAATACAGGCTGGAAGATCGGCTATTGTTGCGCACCCAAAGATCTGATGGAAGAATTTGTAAAGGTGCATCAGTTTAATGTATTCAGTGTGAATCATCCTATGCAGGTGGGAATCGCAAAATACCTGGAGAATGAAGATCATTATTTAAAACTAGGAGAATTCTATCAGAAGAAAAGAGACCTCTTCTTAAGCCTGATGCAAGAATCGCGATTCAAAATGAAACCATCGAAAGGAACATATTTCCAGGCGGCAGATTATTCTCAGATCTCAACAGAGGGTGATATGGACTTCACCAGGCGTATGACCATCGAACACGGTGTAGCATCAATCCCGATATCGGCATTCAACCTCGATAAAAAGGATAACCATATGATCCGCTTCTGTTTTGCAAAAACTGATGATACGCTTAAACGCGCTGCCGAAATTTTGTGTCGCTTGTGAGTTCTTGTTGAATTAAAGTATAAGAAGGATATGAAAGAAACTTTGAATGTGGCCTTGATCCAGGCCGACCTGGTTTGGGAAAAGGCGGAGGTCAACCGGCAGAATCTCAGGACGGTATTTAATGCCCTTCCGAAGAAAACAGATCTCATAGTTTTGCCGGAAATGTTTCCAACGGGCTTCTCAATGCATCCTGAAAAGATCGCTGAAACCATGAATGGTGAGACTATAAAATGGCTCAAGGAACAAGCTGATCATTTTCAAACAGCCATTTGCGGAAGTATGATCATCAAGGATCATGGAAAATTCTATAACAGGTTTCTGATGGTTTTTGAGGACGGTGCGATCAGCACCTACAACAAGCGGCATACCTTTACCCTTTCAGGAGAGGATAAAATATATGAGAGGGGTTATGAGAAAGTGATCGTCGATCTTAAAGGCTGGAAAATCTGTCCGATGGTATGCTATGATCTGAGATTTCCGGTCTGGTCGAGAAATGTGGAAGACTACGACCTGCTGATCTATGTCGCGAACTGGCCTGTTGAACGCATTGACGCCTGGGATGCCTTGCTCAAAGCGAGAGCAATTGAAAATATGAGCTATTGTGTTGGGGTAAATCGCATAGGCGAGGATGGGAATGGCTATAAGTTCAACGGTCACTCGGCGGCCTTTAACGGCCTTGGAAATCGTCTTGCGGAATTTGAAGAAGATGAGGCCGGGTACAAACAAGTTGAAATGAACCGCGATCACTTAACAGAGATAAGGGAATCCCTGATGTTCCTTCAGGATCGGGACGAATTCAATCTTGAAGTGTGAATTCCTCAATGAAATTCCAGCTTGCTCGAACTTCGATCACTTCGGGAAAATAACTCACACGTTCCGGCTTTTCCTTCCGAAGAAAGCTTCCGGGGTCATATTTTCCATTTTGATTGCTGTCGTAAATCACACGTATAAAATACCTGCCCGGATTCAAATTTGTAAAATCTACCGGCTCTGAGTCCTGCACGTATTTCTCAACAACAACAAGGTCAGCAGTATCCAGCAATTGAACGATCAACGGAAATTTCCCATTTCTCAATATCAAGCGTAAATTGCCATAATCGCTCAATGCTTTGGTCTTGATCGAATAGTTAAGGGTGTCATTGGAATTCCCGAATAAATCGGACAATGCTCCGGGCAGCAACCGGAAATTATAGTTTTCCGACTCTTTCTTTTCAAAATCAAAACGAATACGATTATTCAATGAATCGATCGATGCCCGGAAATCAACTTCCATAGAATCCTTATTGATCAACCGTATAAAATTCTCGTCTACACCGCTAAGAGGCAGGTTTCCTTCAAGTTCAAACGGATCGCTGAAGGTCACCGGGTTCCTGCGGTATTGTTTTACAACAAGGCTGTCCTTCAATTGGTCTTTGAACCTGACATCGAAGGTGTCGATTGTTTTAGGGCCTTTCACTTCGAAAAGCAGGGAATCGATCTCGAGTTTCGGGTTAAACCAATAATACAACGTATCCGATTTCGGGTCTTTTGTTATCAGTGATTTAAAATCATCCGGTACAGGCGAAAGCAGCTTTATTTTCATCTCTTCAGCACTTCCGTCATAACCAAAAGCGATCTTCTGATGTCCGGCAAGCCGGGGTTTGAACGCTTTAAAATCTGTTGATTCTTTGAATAGTTCAATATTGAAACTATCGGTGGTAGGAACGCTTATCATTTCCTCTACATAACCGATCTTATCTACCTTTTGCTCGAAGGTAAAATTGTTGTTGCCATCTTTCAGGGCGATCAATCGATAGGTTCCAGCCTTAAGATTCTCCAGGCTGAAGGTGGATGTGCTGTCTAGCGTATTGGTGATATAATCGGGTTTTTCTTTGTAGACTATGGAGTCTGTATAGCTCGAATCTACTTCGTAAAGCATGACCGATACAAACTCTTCGGCTGACTTCTCCAATGCATCGGCGATACTACCCCTAACTTGCAACGAATCGATATAATCACCGGTTGACAACACATATTTATAGAAGGGAAACGGATTCTCTTCGTTGTTGTCGACAATACTTTCTCCGAAATTGAAAGCATAGGTTGTATTTTCCCGAAGGGTATCCAGGATTTTAATTGTTATTCTTTTACTTGCAGAACCCAGAGGCGTTATGAGAGGCTCCGGATCCATCGGTGGAGAAATTATGAGATTCTTCCGCAGGTCTTTTATTTTGATGTACTCGTCAAAATATACCGTTATCTCATCCGAGGTAAAACCCGTGGTGAAATTATCAGGGGAAGATCTTGTGATGACAGGAGGTGTTGTGTCTCTCGGCCCACCTGATGGGTTTCCACGGTTAGCACAATTGAAGATCAACAGGAGGCAACCCAGGGCGACTAAGAA
>JABDPL010000214.1 GCA_013042825.1 Flavobacteriaceae bacterium
TCAAATTGGCTACCGTCTGATCTAATGGGAAAACCGGATCTATATCGGTATAATAACGGGATCCCAATAGGCCTTTTTCTTCAGCAGTTACATGAAGGAATACGATTGAGCGCTTTGGCCCCTGGCCTTTATCAACGGCTTCCTTGAAGGCTTCGGCAATCTCAAGAATGGCAACGGTTCCGGAGCCATCATCATCGGCGCCATTGTATATCTGTCCGTCTTCAACACCCACATGGTCCAGGTGGGCTGAAATTACCACGTACTCATCAGGTTTTTCACGGCCTCTAATGTATGCAATAACGTTCTCCGATATAAGCTCTTCCCCCTGGGCTTCATATGAGAAATCGATAGTCGCCGCTATTTTATTTCCAGGCTTTGCTTCGGGATTATCTGTTATAGCTTCCATCACCTCTGAATTGACCAATAGCAGATACATAGACTCCGCTTTGCCTTTAAGAGTCAGGCGTCCGCTTGAACGACCTAACCTCGGGGCTATCATATCATAGGCTTCCGGGTAGTAGAACAACACCATTTTCGCGCCTTTTTCTTTGGCCAAATCCCGCTTAGCAGCGAACTGCTGACGCATATTCGACCATTTTGATACCTGGTCAGTGCCTGAGATAACGAATGTGCCATCATCGTTCCTCGGTTCTCCTGAGCGGATGATGATTGTCTTGCCATTCACATCCATGTCCTTGTAGTCTGAATAGTTATCTGATTCGATACCGAAACCCAGGTCGATGATCTCTTCCGCAGATATAGATCCATCTGTACTCGAAATCAATGATACAAATTGGGTGAGTTGTGCTAAAGGTTTACCATTGATGCTCAATGACATTTCAGGGGCAGATAACTTCTGAAGTGGAACTTCCTGGAAATAGTCATCGCCACCCAGAGGTGTCGGAATACCGAGGTCTAAATAATGTTGTTTTAGGTATTCCACCGCTTTCTTCTGCCCGGGTTCACCTGTATTTCGTCCTTCAAATTCATCGGATGCATAGATATAGAGCATCTCTCGCAGTTCATCCTCGGTAATGCTGGAAGCCAGCTCAGCCGGATCGGCAGGGGCCACAGGAGCGGTTGCCTGCTGGGTCTTGCAACCGAAAAGCAGACCAGCAACAGCAAGTGTAAAAAGTGTATTTTTCATAGAAATTTTAGCTGTTTCGAAAATCGTTTACGATAATACGAAAAAATGGTTGGAGAGCCCGTGGCACCTACTATTGTTTAACAATTTTTAACAGCGCAGGACCTAGATCTTATCGACCAGCAACCGACTTTCCTGGTTCGCTAATTGCCAGGCAGTAGCAAAAATCAACCGGGTCCGTTTGGCCAGGAGTTCGTAATTGATCTTGTCGGGCGTATCGGTAACGCGATGGTAATCGGGATGTTCCCCATTAAAGTAAAAAATCACCGGAATATTATGCCTGGCGAAATTATAATGATCAGAGCGATAATAGTATCGGTTACGGTCGTCCTCATCGTTGTACCTGTAATCGAGTTCCAGGTCGAAATAAGTCGAGTTAACCGCTTCGTTTATATAATGTAATTCGGTGCTCAGGCGGTCAGATCCGATAATGTATATATAATCATCACCACCATTTTTCATGTAGTAGTTATCTACACGACCGATCATATCGATATTGAGGTTAGCAACGGTTTTACTAAGCGGGAAGGCTGGATTTTCGGTGTAGAAACGGCTACCTTGCAGTCCGATCTCCTCGGCTGTTGTGTGCAGGAAAAGGATGCTGCGACCGGGGCCATTACCATCTTCCTTGGCCATTTTGAAGGCCTGTGCCATTTCCATCAATGCGACGGTTCCGGAAGCATCGTCATCGGCTCCGTAATAAATGCGCCCGGATTTGTCTATACCCTCATGGTCGTAATGTGCAGAGATCACCACCACTTCATCAGGATGCTCTTCACCTTCAATAAATGCATAGACATTCTCTGTTGAGGCAAAACCTTTTCCGAAGTAAGAGGAAGGAATAATCTGCAGGTAATCGTCGCCATTGGGTGCCGGAATATCCTCGCGCTGGTAATAGCTTTTCAGGAACTGTGCTGCTAATTTCTGACCCTTCGATCCTGAGGCCCGCCCTTCAAAGCGGTCGGAGGCCAGAAAATACAGATGCGATCGTAACTCGTTCAGGGTAATGGTTTTCGAATAGGCCTCGACATCGTCTTGTTCGATGATCTCAACACTATCTTTTATATCCTGGATCTTTTCCCTGTAGCTTTGTGTAGCACAGGCACCAACAACTAGAAAAACAACGATTGAGGTAAGGGCTTTCATGAGGCTGCAGTCTTAAACTATTCGTCTATTTCGATATCTTCTAGTTCTTTTTTGGCTTCCTCCAGAGATTCTTCTTCATTCTGTATGGTCTCTACATTTTCTTCAACAACATTTGTATTGAATATAGTGCGATAGATCCCCAATCCGAGGGTAAGCACCGCCACGATCAGAAGAAATTTCGAAGCAGCTGTACCGCTCTTATCCTTTCTGGCCAGGGTATAGGAGATCAGCCCGAAAATCAAGGCCGCAACTATTGGAATGAAGGCCATAGATCCGAAAGGGAGTACAGTCATTATTGCCGCAATGATAGCAGCTAAGAAGCCCAGTATAAGGATTATGATTCTCATATGCTGTGTTTTAGTCCGCTTGCCTCGTCAATACGCAATTCTCCACTTCCAACGGCTACTTTGAATTTGGCATACACCGGAATTTTGTTATCATCGGCTGTGAGCCAGAGTAAATTCGATTCCTTTCCTTTCAGGATATCGCTATCACTCAGGGCGATGCTCAGTTTATAGCATTGTTTTGTTCCGATCTTGGTTTTTATGGTCTCGGTTCCCAGCATGGTAACTTTTACGGCGGTTTCTTTATTATCGAACAAAACCTTAAAGGTGTCGCTTGCCCCGTTGGAGGCTTTGTGAATATCCAGGTTTCTGATATGATATATCAGGCTAACGATATCAAAGGCACCGGAATTAAGGGGAAGTTTATTCTTCTCTGTCCAGTATTTACCGTCCTTCCTGCGTTTCTTTTTTGTGCTTTCAATAGTATTCGCACCGTGATCATATTTATACTGCATGAACTTGTAATAACTGCCCTCGTTTATTTCACGTTTGTATAGATACGGCTTGAGGGTTTTAGCGCTGACATAACTCTCATACAGGTCGTTGATCCGGAAAAAATTCTCCCACTTTTTGAATGTTTGAGCCTTGCATTTTAGT